>NZ_JAZHDB010000166.1:0-15478 GCF_036584575.1 Desulfolutivibrio sp. | reverse complement strand
GGTGCGCTTGGGTTTGGGGTGTAAATTTTTGTGTGCTTGGAGTTGAACAGGAATTCCTAAATTTTCGTAGTAGTTATCCCCTGTAAGCGCACCCCGTAGAATTCTTATGCCCACTTCCCACTTGAAAATGTTGTGCAAGGGGCCCATGTTGCACAAAATGCTTTTCCCGATATGGGCAAGGGCAGGTTTTAATCTTTAGCTGCGTATGCGTGTTCGGTTCGGCGTTGGCACATCTCGTGAGGCGGCCTCCCGGCCATATTGGTATATTTTTGATGCGGATTGAAGGAATCGTCAAATGATTGTTTTTCGTTGAGAGGGAAGATTGGTTCAGGGAATGCGCTTTGGCTGCATGACGCTGGTTCTGGTGCTCTAAAAAGAGGAATTTTCAACGGGCTGTTAGGGTAGCCAAAAACGCAGCCACTCCCGCGAATGAGGAACATGACCCGAGAAACTCTGTAACACAGGAGGTTCCGCCATGAGATCAAAGGCTTGGAGTGAATTGTCTCGAACAGCCCTGTTCCCTCTTGCGTTGAGCGTATTCATTTTGGGCTTACAAGGATGTGGGGAAAACTGGACACAAGATGAACCACATCGAGCATACGTTCCGCGAACGGCCATTGCACCGCCGTACCAGCCGACTGTACCGCACCCGCCTGTACCGTACCAGCCTACTCCGCACCCGCCTGTACCGTACCAGCCTGGTGTACAGTACCCGCCGGGGAAGCCACTTCCAGGTTATCCGGGATCGAGAGCCCAAACGGTTACTCCCAAGGATAAGCCTCCCAAGCTGGGTGCAGGTATCCAGCCGCCAAACGATTACCGAGATACCAACAGCGGGGGAAGCAGCGGTGGTGGGCACTGAAAGGTTGCGGAAATATCCGCAACATTGCCAACCTCCTCTGGGAAGATGCTGATCCAGGGCAGCCAACCACTCGCCAACAAATCGCCAACCAACCCGGTTGGAGGGGGCAGAATCGGTTGGCGTTTTACCAACATAAGCGTGGTCGATTTCTTGAAATAAGATAAAAATTCTAGATAAATAGCCAACTTTTTTTCTGTTTGGAATCAGCAGGTCTGGAGTTCGAGTCTCCATGCTGGCTCCCAAAATTTCAAGGGCTGAAGATCACTTAGGTGGTTTTCAGCCCTTTTTCGATCCTCTCAAAAACGACCGAATTTTAGCCTAACTGATTGCAGTTTGCAGTCAGTGTGCATTCACCCCTGGAAAGCATCCTTTCGTTGCAGCTGCGACCGGATGGTTGGCGACGTCGTGCCGACGAGCCCATGAGCTGAAACGCCATCCTGGGCAGGGAATGGGCCTGTGAGAGCATGGCCAAGCTTCCTTGGCCATATCTGACGGCTCGCGAACACGGTCATCCCGGCGGCCACGTCCAGGCCGGATATCTGCGACGCGGAGACCTGGGGGTCTTCACTCCCATGCTCAAACGCAAGGAGGGGGGCTAAGCCGCAACCTGGGCAACTCTTCATGGTGAAAGAAATCGAGCCGTTCTTCAAGGTTTCGCGAGAACCAGACGGCCTTGGTCCCGGAGACGGTGAGCAGCTTATAGAGGTCAGTGCTTTTCATCCGCACCGAGATCGTGTTCGCGGCCAAGTAGAACATGAAGTTCTCGGAGGCGAGGATGGCCAGGTCGAAGTAATGGGCCACCGTCATGTTCCCAGGCAGAAAGGGCGGCAGTGAGCCTCTGGAGCCGATGCCGCAGCCGGAATGGGCCTCGATTTCATCTGGCTTGGCGAAGCGGATGTCCTTGGTCCCGAAAGGCTTTTTGAAATGCCGGGCTTTGATGGACCAATCGCAGGTTGTGACCACGAGGTAATAGCGATCCTTGGCTTTGAGCATGATGGGCCTGCAATGGACGCCGGTCCATCCGCATTCCCTTCGGCAGTCTATGGTCTCGTGAAGCTCTGAAATTGGCGGGTGCCCGAGAAGATCGTACTCCACCTTGACGTCATTCATGAGGGTGATGATACGTCTGCAGACATCTACCGGGAGGATTCTTTGCCTGTTTGTCGACATGGGGTTTATGACTCCTTGTGATTATGATGTCGCAACAGTCACAAGAAGCAGAAGACCATACAGATGTTGCCTTCATGTTAACATTCCTCCATGGTTTATGTATTTTTTGACAATGTTCGACACAAAACGTCAAATCATCAAATACGAAATCTGTGTCAATGCCTGAGGTAGTTGTTGCGAGTGTATGTTAAAGGGAAGAGAAAATTGTTATCGTCGTTGAAATATTAGGTAGATAACAATGCTAAAATTAAGATATTGATGACTGTAATGATAAGTACGCAGTTGTCTGAAAAAACGTTTGTATATTTATAATATTTCTGGATGTAAGTATTGGTTTCGTTTGATTTGTAACTGTTGGTTGTGATAGGATATGTTCGCTATGCACGATGCGTGGAGAAGATGGAAGTGGAAAAACCAGAATCCAGATCATGTTATGCATTCCCGTTGATCTTTCCACCTGCGCCTGAGCGAGTCAGGTCTGCAATGAACGATGAACACACCGATGCCTTCTTTGCGTACCTCAATGTCAGGATTCGGAACCTCTGTAAAGAGCGTGCGGATGTGCCAGGATGCGGAAGCATCCGAAATGAGCACGCGGTTCACCTGTTGAAGTCGAGGGCTGAGGTGTCCGCGTCGGGCGGGACGGCAACGATCTTCAAAGTCCGATACCTGCACGGGAGGCGCGGTCGTAGACGCGATGGACATAAACGTGAAGGTGGGTGTGCATGACCTGGGGAGGGCTGTCCGCCTGCCATGTGCTACCGGCGTCGCAAGGCGTCGGGATGGGCGGGCAGAAGTCAGCCGAGGGCAGAGCAGGTCTGTCGACCGGACTGAAAGCCCGAACACGTAACATGGGATGGGGCCGGAATTTCGATGGCGAAGGCAGACGTGGAAGCGCGGGATGGGATGCCCGCGACCACGCCGAGGATAGGGGACGGAATCCCCGAGAGCAGGGCGGCGGCGCGTCAAGCGCCACAGCGAGGACGGAGCGCTCCGATCCGCGACGGACACAGATTGCCCGGAGGTGTGGGAGGACTGGGTCCGTGAGGCCTCCTCCTACCCGATCCAATCAAGAGCGCCAACCGCCCCGTCAACCTTTCCTTCTTGATTTTGCGGATGGTCAGTCCAGAAACGGCCTATTTTGGGACGGGTACGTTTTTTGGGTGGGGATGGGGACGATAGGTGTGGGCATAAAATTATTTTCGTCTGTACTTGATCAGGAATTCCTATGTATTTTAGTAGTTCCATTTCATGAGAGCATTCCCTTAATTCCTGCTGGCCACTTTCTACTTGAAAAAGTTTCGTTATCGGGCAAAGTTCATGTAATATCTTTTAGGTAGGGCATGTGGGCGGATTTTTTTAGGAAATGTACAGCGCATTGTAATGGTGGAAAAAAGGGGGAAACTCATGGCCGTGAAGTTTTCTCTGTTCCGTTATTCTGCGGTGCGTAGCCGCTTTCTCCGTGGCGCTGCCATCTGCTTGGGGTTTCTTTCCTTGCTCGTTCTTGATGCTCCCGCCTGGGCCGAATACAGGTTGCCCGATACGGGACAGACCAAATGCTATGACAACAATGAGGAGATACCTTGCCCCAGCCCAGGTCAGGCCTTTTACGGCCAGGATGCCAACTACGCAGGAAAACAGCCCGCCTATCAAAATAATGGCTCCACGATCACAGACTTGATAACCGGCCTCATATGGCAGCAGGCCGACGATGGGGTTGCACGGACCTTTGACGAAGCCGCGACCTATTGCCAGGATTTGGACCAGGGCGGTTATGACGACTGGCGACTACCTTTCCTTAAGGAACTTCTGAGCATCGTGGACGCGGGCCGGAGCTCCCCGGCCATCAATCCTGTCTTCACCAGCTCTTCCTCAACGGATATCTATTGGTCCGGAACGGAGTATGCCAGCTCCTCGAGCTACGCCTGGGGCGTAAACTTCTATGCTGGCGCTTCGGTCTATAACGCCAAGACACTAGGGGGAAGCAAAGTCCGCTGCGTTCGCGGCGAGTTCTTGCCAGGATCAGCATATGTGGACAATGGCGACGGCACCGTCACGGACAAATCCACCGGATTGGTCTGGGAGAAGGGCGGAAGCGCCTCCGGCATGTCCTGGGAGACGGCCCTGACGTGGTGCGAAAACGCCACGACCGGAGACTATGCGGACTGGCGCCTCCCCAACAAGCGGGAACTGGAGATCCTTGTGGATGTGTCGCGGAATTATCCGGCCATCGACCCGGCTTTCACGGAATCAGGAGGATTGTATTGGTCTGGCACGACGTATAATCCTGCAGGATTCCAGTACTCTGCCTGGCGTGTAAACTTTAGTGATGGAAAATCGCGCGAATACGGCAAGAGCTCTTCGTTTTATTCTCGTTGCGTTCGCGGCGGATTTGGATCCTTTGCTCCTTCTATTTTCAATGTATTGTTGCTGGATGTACAGTGATTTATCATTAAAATTGGTTGTACAGAAAACAGTCAACTTGACTCGTCTAAAATCGATCCAGTTGTCGTTGCTACGAAATCGAGCAGGATGGATTCCATGGATTTTGTTGGCGACTGCCGTCTTTTCTCTGCTGCTTGCGCCAGTAAGGCGGACTGCGATTCCAACTGCACGGCCTGCTGCGTTAAACCGCTCTCCCTGTTTTCATATATTTCGTGAATGGTATCAATACTTGCCGCGAGATTGTCAACTAATGCTTTTTGTTCATTGAGATCAGCCGGTGTGGCCAGTTTGGTCGAATCCAAACTATTGAAATCAAGCTGATTGACTGCTTGGAAGTTCACCTTGAACCCATCATTTATGAACGCCTGAATATACACCGCTCCATTACTGTCGATCTGTTCCGTTCCCCATTTGGTGCTGTCAAGCATGTAAATTCCATTGTATTCTGTATTGGAAATATATCCGAGGATTTGATTTTTGAGGTTGTTATACGTATCTTTCACCGTCGCGCTCGAGCCACTGAGTGTTCCGCTATTGATATCATCAATGATTTGAGCCAGTTCTTCGAGAGCGGTTTGGATTCCGGCCACGCCTTCCTTCGCGATCCCCATCATACTCGACGCTTCGGAAACGTTTCTGGAATTTTGTTTCACAGCCCGCGAATCAGCCCGCAAAGTTCCCGTGATCGCTTCGTCGTAGGGGTTGGTCAAGGAGACATTTTCGTTTTCAGAAAAGATCAGATTCCGTAAATTTCTACCAACCTCCCCGCCCTGAAACAAAGCATTTGTTATCAGGTCTTGCTGGAAGAGCTGGGATGATGACTGGTAGACAAGATATCGTTCGAGATCGGAAAGAGCCATTTTGGCCATCCCTGGTTTGATTTCCGGTTTATCATCTTTTCGGATGACAGCCGCGATTCTTTAGGTTCGAGGGCAGCATCCTTTCCGCCCGGAGCATATTTTCCTCCCAGGTGGCGAGGTGGTCGCCGGGAGCGCCTGCATTCGACCTGACACCGGAAGAAGGGGAAGAAGGGTGGGTGTTTCAGGGGCATGTCCAGGCATCGTGCGAATGCCTTTTTCATGGTTTATAGGTATGATGAATGATTTTATGAATAACATGTTGGAATTGTGAGTCTTCACACACATCTATTTAGAACAATGATGCTGAAAAATTATTTAAATATCAACGCGAGTTCTGTAAGAAATGCTTGGCGAATATATTTATGTTTTGACATTGCGGATATTTTATGTATTTTAGCGGTGTGTTGGAATAGTAAGTTAGCACATTTACTGATTTTATATTATGAAATCCGATGAGCCACTTTGAGGATTGGGGCCTTGGTGGAAAAACGGCATCCCCTAACACAGGACGAGGAAAATGATGAAACCTGCACACGTGCTCGCACTCGCTTTGCTGTTGGTTCTTGCCATTTCCCACATGGTTCATGCGGGTCCCCCGGCGGAGGTTCCGAAAACCGGACAGAAAACCTGCTACTACATTCCCTACACCGGCGCGGTCCTGCCCACCCCGTGCCCTGGAACCGGCCAGGACGGCGAGTTTCAGGCCGGCGTGGCGTGGCCCGATCCCAGGTTCACGGACAATGCTGACGGCTCGGTAACGGACAACCTGACCGGGCTTGTCTGGTTGAAAGAAGCCTACTGCAACTCCCAGATGTTCTCCTGGCAAAATGCCCTAAATTTCGCCAACGGCCTTGCCGACGGCCAATGCGGCCTTACCGACGGGTCTGCGATCGGCGAGTGGCATCTGCCGACCATCAACGAGCTTGAATCCCTGCTCGACTATGATCGCTATGCACCCGCGCTGCCCGAGAACCATCCCTTCGTGAATGTGCAGTTCACAGATCAGGTCTCGCCGTTTTTCTGGTCGAGCACGACCCACAACGACCGGATCGACCCCATGAGCCCCAGACAGGCCTTTGCCATCGATTTTCGGCGGGGAACCTTTTATTATCATCTCAAGTCCGGAGCCTATTACGTGCTGGCGGTCAAAAACGCCCGTACCACGGGAGCCACGGCCATCCCCCGAACCGGGCAGACCACGTGCTACGATACGGCCGGGACGGTCATCGCCTGCGCAGGCACAGGTCAGGATGGCGATCTGCGGCCCGGGACGCCCTGGCCTGAGCCTCGGTTTGCGGACAATGGAGACGGTACGGTGACCGACCGGCTTACAGGGTTGGTCTGGCTCAAGAACGCGAATTGCAGTCCCCCTTTGGGCAAGAAATACTGGTCGTCCACGCCCTCGGCCGTGGCCGGGATATCTCATGGCGACTGTGATCTGAGCGACAACTCCCAGGACGGCGACTGGCGTGTCCCCAACGTCCGGGAGCTTCTGAGCCTTATGGACTACGAAAAAGCATCTCCGGCCCTGCCAACCGGCCATCCCTTCAGCAATGTGTACATCCAGGGGGAGGTGCATAACTATTACTGGACCTCGACAAGTTATTATGAATACTGGGCCAACAACTTCTGTGTCGATTTCAGAAAGGGATACATGTACGACAGGATCAAGGCCGACAGCTGGTATATCTGGCCAGTGCGCACGGCTCGTTCCGTTAATACGATTCTTCCGGCCATCAATCTGATGTTGAACGGGGAATAGGCTGGCCAATCGCGATAGTGCGGCCCGGCTCGGAAGGACATTCCCTTCATGGGAACCTTGGAGCCGGGCTTTTCGTATGGCCCGTGTCGGCGTTGCTGCCTCATGTCCGGAGGGACAACGTACGGGCGAGGATTTTCGCAGACGTTCGCAGGTTGTTCGAAAACTGGGTGCGCTTGGCGCATGTCGGAGTGTCTGGGATAATCACGGTGAGCGCCATGGGGCTTGCTCAGCAACCCCTCTCCGGTATAGCTATCTCCAATACTCTTGGGACGATCAAATCCGCCTTCGGCAACCCGGGCGAAAGAGTTGTATGGCCGTGCAAAAGAGGAAGAATTCCTGTCTGGTCTATTCCACCGAGAAGGGCGAGATGTGTCCCGGTTGCGGTCACCCCGTCTCCCGATGCGTCTGCTCACGGTCGCCGGCTACGCCAAAAGGCGACGGGATCGTGCGGATTTCCAGGCAGACCAAGGGCCGCAAGGGCAAGGGCGTGTCCTGCATAACGGGCGTCCCCCTGTCGGCGGAGAAGCTCGAAGCCCTGGCCAGGCAACTGAAACAACGCTGCGGCGCTGGCGGCACGGTCAAGGACGGCGTCATCGAGATTCAAGGCGACCATCGGGAGACCCTGGTTCTCGAACTGAAAAAACTCGGGTATTCGGCCAAGCTTGCCGGTGGCTAGCGGGACGTCTTTTTCAAGGGCCGCAACACAAGGGACAGACGGCGCGTTCGCCACGCAATACGGATGTCCAGGCGGCGCTTGGCCATGATCCGGGATGTTTGGAGAGATCGAAACGCTGCTTGACCAACGTCCAAGATGTCATGGTGTGATGTTGTTTCTCTCGTCGGAATGCGAACATTCGATGTTGCGAAGGGTATGAGGCTGGTGCGCAGGAAAACGGAAACCATGGAGATTTTTGATGTTCAATCAAGCTATACTGAGAAAATTTCTGCTGTGCGTGTGTTGTTGTCTCGTGGCGCATGCGGCCATGGCGCAGGATCTCTCCCTGTCCGAACTGCAACGCCTGATAACCGAAAAGAACCGTTCATGGACCGCCGGGGAAACCTCTGTCTCCCGGTTGACGCCTGTGCAGAAGCAGCGGTTGGCTGGCGGCCTGCCGGAGCAGGGTGAAGGGGCCGTTCCGAGACGGCTTGCCCCGCTTTCGGCCGCAGAGCTGCCCTCTTCTTTGGACTGGCGAAACTATAACGGCAAAAATTATGTGACGCCCGTGCGTGACCAGAAAACCTGCGGGAGTTGCTATGTGTTCGCCCCGGTGGCGGCTCTGGAATCGAAACTATTGCGGGTTTACAACCGCCCGGGGACGGACCTTGATCTTTCCGAGCAGATTCCCTTGTCCTGCTCCGGCGCGGGGGATTGCACCTCGGGATATGCAAGCACGGCCTCAAATTATTTGCGCGATACCGGCACGGGCACGGAAGCCTGCTATCCGTACGCCAATGCGATGGGCGAGTGCGACGAGGCGTGCGCCAATTGGCAAAAGGCTCCCTACCTGTTTGCATCCTGGAATTACGCCAACTCCGGCCAGCTCACCACTGCGGACGTGATCAAATCGGCGGTGCTCGCCTCAGGCCCGGTCGTGGCCCGCATGGTGATTTATTCCGACTTTTATAATTATACCGGCGGGGTATACGAACAGGTGTCCGGAACGTACCAGGGAGGGCATTTTGTTTTGGTCGTTGGCTGGGACGACACCAGGAGCGCCTTCTTGTGCAAAAACAGCTGGAACACCACCTGGGGCGAACAGGGCTATTTCTGGATCGGGTACTCGCAATTGACGAATGTCATCCGTTTCGGCGAGTGGGTCTATGCCTACGAAGGCGGCGTCGGACCTCTGGCCTCCCCCGTGGCGCCGGAGACCCTTTTGCTGCTCAACACCGAGTGAGCCCGTCCCGCGGGCGACGCCCCGGTATGACGCATGGCTGCGGGGGGAGACGATTGGCCCAGGTTGGCCGCAGACGCCGCCATGTGGTGTTTTTTTTTTCGATTCTCATCAATCGTTTGAAGGGCCTTGGATGGTGCAGTCCGAGGCCCTTTTGAATTTTAACATCATGGGACAGTGCTTCGCCAACCGTTTTCTGTGGAGCGCATGGGGTCTGTCCATGCCCTGGTCCGTCCTGGGCCGTCTTGAATCTCGCGTGGAGGATGCGACCTCCATGGATCCGGCGCACGGCGCGAACACCGTGGTGTTCCCGTCCGCGCCCCGAAGGCGTGTTCGTAACGGATTCGGGGATGGCGCCGCCCCGGACGCAACGGACGTTGTTTTCCACTGGCTGCCCGCATGTAGACATGACCCTTGAGGCCGGAAGAGAGCCGGGAGGGGGCGACGCGGATGCCCCCGCGACGGCCTGGAGAGCGGATGGATGATGGATTCCGGCGCAACGGTTCGGTGGGCTGGCGGCCGTGAACCGGCCAAACGGCGGGGCAGTTCCTGGCCGGTGGTCGTGATGGCGGGTCGCGCCACGTTGATCGGATGGGCGCCCAGAGTCCGGGTGGGGGCGGCCTTACGCCAGGGTGGGCGGTTTTTTCATCACCATAGCCATGACTTCTTTGAGAATCTCCATGTCGACCGGTTTTGAAATGTAGCTGTCCATGCCTGCGGCCAACAGTTTTTCCCTGTCTCCGGCCATGGCGTAGGCCGTCATCGCAATGATAGGGATCGTGGACTTTTCTTTGAATTCCGGCAAAGTGCGAATGGCCATGGTCGCCTTGAGGCCATCCATGACGGGCATCTGGACATCCATCAGGATGATGTCGAAATCCTGCTCCCTGAGCCGTTGCAGGGCCTCCTGGCCGTCATTGGCGGCTAGCGCCGCATGCCCATGCCGCTCCAGCAATCGCACAATGGCGAGCTTGCTCAAGGCATCATCTTCGACAACGAGGATTCGAAACGACCCGGGCGCGGGATCGCGGCCCCCCGCGATTTCGGTTTGTCCGGGCGTCATTTCGGCTGGGAGGGAAAAGGGCAAGGAAAGATAGAAGGTTGCTCCGTGGCCAGGCGTGCTTTCCAGGGCAAGTTCACCGCCCATGAGGGCGACCAGCCGCCGCACGATCGACAAACCGAGCCCGGCCCCCTGGTAGCTCCTGACATAGGCGTTCTCGCCCTGGACAAACGGCTCGAAAATGGCCTTGGCATGTTCGTCGGAAATACCAATGCCGGTGTCGGAAATCGTGAACAGGATGCGGCATGGGGCGTTCTCCGTGAAGGGCAATGGGGAGATTCCAACCGCTATTTTGCCGTGGTCCGTGAACTTGATCGAGTTGCCGATGAGGTTGAAAAGGATTTGCAGCAAGCGCGCCTCGTCGCCGATCAGCGCCGCCGGGAGTTTCGCGTCGATGGCGAACGAGAGCTCAAGGCCTTTTTCTCTGGCGGCCACGGCAAAGAGATCCATGATCGATTGTTCGACCGTCCGCAGGTCGAACTGCGAGACGCACAGGCTCAGTCTGCCGGCCTCGATTTTCGACAGGTCAAGGATGTCCGAGAGGAGCCTCGTCAGCCGTTTGGCGGCGGTGAGGGCGTTTTTCGCGTATTCGCGTTGCTCGTCGTCAAGCTGCGACTCCTCGATAAGCTGGAGCATCCCCATGACGCCATTGAGCGGGGTGCGTATCTCGTGGCTCATGTTCGCGAGAAATTCCGACTTGGCCCTGCTGGCGGCCTCGGCCTGGAGCATGGCCTCCTGCAGGGCCTGCTCGGCACGCTTGCGATTGGTCACGTCCTGGATCACCCCGCAGACCCGGAGGGGCTTGCCGCTGGGGTCTTTTTCGAGTTCCGCCTTTGAAATGATCACCTTCGGCGGCGAGTTGTCGGCTGGCCGAATCTCAAATTCCAGGTCGTATGGTTTTCCGGAATCGATCAGATCGACCAGGGCCCTGTGTACCCGCTTATGTTCAGGAATACAGGCCTCAATCTCTTCTATTGGGATAAAGTGGGAACTGCGCGGCGCCATGCCGTAAATCGTGATGGCCTCTTCCGATCCCCAAATTTTGTTGAGTCGGATATCGTATTCCCAGCTTCCGGCGTTTGAAATTTGCTGGGCTTTGTGAAGGCGGGCCTCGCTTTTCTGCAACGCCTCTTCAGAGAGTTTGCGTTCGGTGATGTCACGGCCCACCGACTGAATCTCTACGATGGTTCCCGCCTCATCGAAAAATGCGCGGTTGGAGAACTGCACCCAGCGCGTGTCGCCTTTGGAGTTCACGATGCGGTTTTCAATGGTCACAATCGGCGATTGCGGGTTAAGGCCCGCGAGTTTTTCCTGGATCCAGGAAAGGTCGTTCTCATCGACAATCGTATGCCACTTCGCGCCAACCATCGCCTCGCGGCATTTTTCGAAAAAATGGCAATAGCCTTGATTGACATACAGAAACGTCCCGTCCGGGGCAAACCGGCTCACCAGATCAACCTGTTCCTCGACGATGGAACGGTACCGCTCCTCGCTTCTTCGCACGGCATCTTCGGAGGATCTGCGTCGGCGATCAAGATAACACACCGCAGCAAGAACGAGGACCAGAAATCCGACTCCAAGCGCCCAGATCAAAATGTGCAGGTTCCGCTCATGGCTGGTGAAAATGGCGAGTGTCCGGTCAAAGGGTTCCATCGGCACGGTCACGCTGATGCCGCCCCGGATATCGCCAAGGCGGTATCCCTGCTTGGCATGGCATTTGAGGCAGGGCTGTTCCACGAGCATGGGCCGCATGAAGCGAAGGACCGATCCGCCCTTTTCGCTATCCAGAAAATGGACTTCCTTTACACCATCGCCAAATGACCGCAGCGCCTCGGCCTCCCATTCGGCAGGGGCGTTTTGTGGGCGGATGGGGTTGAGGCTCGTGATGTGTCCCTTAAGCCCTGTCCCCTCAGCCATCAGTTCGTGGACCATTCGGGTCATGTAGGCCGGATTGACCATGGTGAGCTTTGGGCCCGAGGGCATGGCCAGGTCGCGATTGGGGATATCCAGATACGGGTTTGGACGCACCTGGTCTGATTCTTCCGCATAAACGCCCCCGAGCCGGGCGTTCCAGAGCCGATAGGCGAGATCCTTTTCAAATGCGATCCTTGCCTCAGTAACAGACTGTAAATACAAGCTTTCTGTCTGAATTTCCAACGTGTGACCATAGGAGAAATAGATCACGTAGGACCATATGGAAAGGGCTGCAATACCCGCAGAAAGAAATTTGCAGGATCTGTTCAACAGAGGTTCCTCTATAAAGTATGACGTTATGTAGCCTACACGAGAAAGCACAAGTCGGAAATGCATACGATAGAATCCTGCATTGCGTATACATCAAGGTAGGTCTATCGTCGAAAAAATATTGCTGCTGATGATTGGTCCTTCTGAGAGACTTGGAAAAAACGCAATACAAAGGTTGTGAAGGTCTTTTTATGGAAAATATTTTGCAAAAGACTTTGTAGGTCGCATTCTACTGAAATTATGGATATTTTGACTCCTGGTTTTGCCAGGCGTCCATTGCTTCTTTGGAAATCCCCCTGTCGGCCATAAACGAGGCTTGAGTTGGGTGGCCAATAAGCGTAGAGAGTGATAGCCTGCTTCCCAGGCATATTTTCGCACGCCGACCGGGTGTAGAATCCTCTACGCTGGGAGGACCATGGGAAGTGAAGAGACCATAAGAATCGTGCCGACCCACGTCATTACGTCCTCGCAGGACGTTGCCCTCATTGACGCCGCCGAAATCATGCGGCGCAACAATATTTCCTGTCTTCTGGTCACCCGGGGCGACATGGCCGTCGGCATCCTGACGGAACGTGATCTGGCCCGGTTCCTGGAAAGGGTCGGGGGTGACGTCGCAGGCTATCAGGTTCGCGATGTCATGAGTGCGGCCGTGGTCACCATCTCTGAAAACGAGGATATGTTCGCGGCCTATTCCCTGATGTGCGGGAAAAACATCCGCCATCTGGTTGTGGTGGACGAACAGGGCCGGGCCGTTGGGGTCAAGACCTTTTCCGACCTCATGCGTCGCCTGGGTGAGGAATATCTGTCGGAAATCAAGACTGTTGGCGAGGTCATGACCCGCGATGTCCTGACCGTGGGGCCGGATCAGACCGTCCGCGAGGCCCTCCGGATCATGGGCCAGCGCGGCGTAAGCTGCGTGCTCGTGGTTGAAGAGGGCAGTCCGATCGGCATTCTGACCGAGCGCGACCTGACCCGGCTTGTCTCCTTGGACCATCTGGCCGGGGCACGGGAGGTCCGGGAGGTCATGAGCGCCCCGGTCTCCTCCGTCAGCCCGGACGACTACGCCTTCGAGGCCGTGGCCAGGATGGAGAGTCTCGGCGTCAGGCACCAGGCCGTCATCAACGATGCTGGCCGGCTTTTGGGCCTCATTACCCAGACCGACCTTGTGGCCAGCCTGGTCAAGCGTTACGCGCAACTGGAGTTCATGGTCCGCAAGCGCACCCGCCAACTGGTCCGCAAAAACGAGGAACTTGAATATTCCAATCAGCAACTGCGACACCTCGACGAAATGAAGTCGGCTTTTCTGAGCTCCGTTTCCCACGAACTTCGCACCCCGCTGACCTCGCTCCTGGGGTTCGCCAAGATTACCGGCCGTATTTTTACCGAACGCTTCGCCCCCCTCGTCGGCGACAACCCGCTGCTTGTGAAATTCAGCCAGCGCATCTCCCGCAACCTGGAGGTCATGACCCAGGAAGGGGAGCGCATGACGCGGCTGATCAACGACTTTCTGGATTTGACCAAGATCGAGGCCGGGAGGGTCGAGTGGCGCGACAAGCTCATCCCGGTGACCGATTTTGTGCTCCACGCCTGTCATGCCGTGCGCGGGCAGTTTGAAGCCAAGCCTGATGTGGAGTTGCGAACCCATGTGGCCGAGGGCCTGCCGCAGGTCTTCGTGGACGTGGACCGCATGCTCCAGGTCATGGTCAACCTGCTGTCCAACGCCGCCAAATTCACCGACACGGGCTCGGTCACGGTGTCGGCTGTCAGCATTGACGACACATTCGTCGAGATTCATGTCGCGGACACCGGAAGAGGCATTCCGGCCCAGGCGCTGCAAAAGGTTTTCGATAAGTTTCAGCAGCTTGAGCAGCGCGGCACGGACGGCAATTCCGAGGGGACAGGGCTTGGGCTGGCCATCTGCAAGGAAATCATCCAGCATTACGGTGGCCGCATCTGGGTCGAATCCGAGTCCGGCCGGGGCAGCGCATTCAAATTCCGTCTGCCAGCAGCCCAGCCGTCACGCGACAGTTATGGGGCGTTCCTTACGGGGGTTCCCTCGGACGGCGGCGACGATGCCGATCCGCTCATTCTGGCCGTGGACGACAGTCCGGGCATTCGCGACTATCTGGAGCAGCTTTTTCGGGATGACGGGTTTCGCATCGTCACCGTCGGAGATGGCCTGTCGGCGCTTGCGGCGGCCGAGGAGATGCTGCCCCGATGCATCGTCATGGATCTCATGATGCCGGGCATGGAAGGCAGTGAGGCCATACGACGCCTTCGGGAGAATCCGGCCACCGAAAACATCCCCGTGGTGGTGCTCTCCGCCTATCCCTACCGGAGCCAGGCCGGAGGCGATGTCGTCCTGCCCAAGCCCGTGGACGAGGAGCAACTCCTGCAGGCCGTCCGGGGGCTCATCCGGGGAGGCCGCATCAAGGGCCGCAAGTGCATCCTGGTGCCCAATCCCAAGGGCCAGGGCAACATGCTCATGATTTCGGCGGGCAAACTGCGGTATGTCCGTCCCGAGGAGCTGCAGGAAAACTTCACGCAACGCTTCAGCGGCACCATGTTTTTGTCGGGCGGGGCCAAGGATCAACTGACCCTGCGCAAGCTCTCCGAGATCGACGACGTGGTGGTCATGATCCTTCCTGAAAACGAGGACGAATAGCCGGAAATCTTTCTTTTATGGCGGAAGGGGAAGGCGCGTGCCGCATCCTTCCGGCCCGTCACGTCCAGGTCCGTGGTGTTGCGGGATGACCGTTTTTTCCGGCGGCACGAGGAAAATCCGTGCCGCCGGAGGGCGTTTAGGCGCGTTGCGGTGATGGTTTGAGCGCCATCAGGGGCAGGGAATGGCCTTGTAGACCTTTGCGCCGCCATCATGGGTTTCCAGGAAGCACTGGCTGCCGTCCCGGTAGATGGTCTGATTCGTCGAGTTGGAAATGGCGATGGCCGTTGCCGGCAGGACCGTCAGCATGGCGCCGATGGCTATTCCGGCGGCGATGCTGCCAGACGACGGGCCGTAATACCCTCCATAGTAGGGCGGCGGAACCGGCACGGGAACCGGATAGGGGTGGCCGGGCGCCGGTGGACGATACCCGGGCGCAGGCGGACGATATCCGGGCGCGGGCGACCGCCCTGGAGCTGACCCGGCAGTATTTCCCGGACCACCGCCCCCCGGACAAA
>NZ_JAZHDB010000165.1:0-2948 GCF_036584575.1 Desulfolutivibrio sp. | reverse complement strand
GGTTCTCGGCGGAGATGGGATTTTTTTTATGCGGCATGGCCGAGGAACCCTTCTGTCCCTTGCCGAAGCCTTCCTCCACTTCCTGCACCTCGGTGCGCTGCATGTGCCGCAGCTCGACGCACAGCCGCTCCACGCCCCCGGCCAAAAGCGCCAGGGAGGTAAAAAACGCGGCATGCCGGTCGCGCTGCACGATCTGGGTGGAGATGGGATCGGCGGCCAGGCCCAGCCGCTGGCAGGCCAGCCGCTCCACCTCGGGGTCCAGGTGGGCGTAGCCGCCCACGGCCCCGGAAATCTTGCCCACGCGCACGCCCTCCACCGCAGCGGCCACCCGCTCCCGATGCCGGGCGAATTCGGCGTAAAATCCGGCCAGCTTGAGTCCGAAACTGGTGGGTTCGGCATGGATGCCGTGGGTGCGCCCGATCATGAGCAGGCCCTTGTAGCGGTGGGCCATGTCCCGCAAGACGTCCAAAAGGGCGTCCATGTCGCGCAGGATGATGGCCCCGGCCCGGGTCAAAAGCACCCCGGCCGCCGTGTCCACGATGTCCGAGGAGGTGCAGCCCAGATGGATGAACCGGGCGGGCGGCCCGACCTTCTCCTCCACGGCGGTCAGGAAGGCGATGACGTCGTGGCGGGTGCGCTCCTCGATCTCCAGGATGCGGTCCACGTCGAAATCGGCGGCGCCCCGGATGTGCTCCATGTCCGCCGCAGGGATGACCCCAAGCTCGCTCCAGGCCTCGCACACGGCCAGCTCCACCTCGAGCCAGACGCGAAAGCGGTTTTCCTGGGTCCACAAGGCGCCCATTTCCGGGCGGGTATAGCGTTCGATCATGGTGCGGCATCCCCCTTGGGATCGTCTTCTCCGACCTGGGCGGGACGCCGCGTCAGGGTTTCTTGGCGGTCTTTCCCGGAGCGGATGGCGTTTTGGGCCCGGACGGCGCGGACGGATTTGTGGCGAGGCTCGGAACCTCGACGGGTTTGCAGGCGGGCTTTTTGTTTTTCCCGCTGTACTTGTCGATCACGGCCGGCTTGCGGTCGGCATAGTCCGTGGCGTACCAGCCGGACCCCTTGAGAATGAAGGCCGAGCCGGACACGACGCGGGACGCCTGCGCGCCGCACTGGGGACACGGCAGGGTCTTTTCCTCGAATCCCCTCTGCCACTCCTCGAACTGGTGGTCGCACTGGGGACAGCGGTATTCGTAGATGGGCATGGAACTGCTCCAACAATCCGGGGCGTCGCCGCCCCACGCCGTCCGAACCCGGACGATCGCGAAGGCGCGACAAGGGTGCAGGACGTTTCGGCCGCCAGACGCACGGGGGCGGCGGCCGCTTTGTTCAGGCAAAAAAGGCCGCCTTGCTCTGGCGGGGGGATGCCAAAAAGCCGTCCGGGGCACAAAAGCCTCCCCCGGACGGATCACCTTGTCCACGAAAACGTGCGCCGCCCCGCCGACGCTTCAGCCCTTCCGCCGCCGGGGCGCGTGAAACGCCGTTAGGACTTCTTGGCGGCCTTGGCCTCGCGGATGCGCTCCTTGAGCCGCTCCTGGCGGCGACGGCGACGGCGGTCGAGTTCCTTTTTCCGTTCATGCCTTTTGTGGCGAGCCATATGTCGTCCTCCTTGGGAAAATATCGTTTTGAAGCGAACCTCGCCTCATATTCCAGTCCCCGTGTCTTGTAAAGGCTCTACGCCCGACCCCCGGCCTATTCGGACACGATCCGTTCCTGGGCCTCGGTCAGGGTGAATTCGCCCTTCTCGATCCATTCCTTGAGCTTTTGGGCCACTTCCAGGGACATGGACAGGCTGGTCAGGGGGACTGAGGTCGTTTCCGCGCCGTTGATCTTCACCTTGCCCGACAACAGCTCCTCATAGCTCACATGCCCGAGGACGCGCGGGATGCCCTGGGGATAGTCATGCCCGTAGTCCTTGACCGGCATGAGGATGTCCGCGTCGGACACGCCGGTGAAAAAGGCCATGTCCTCGTTCAGGATGGGAATGGGGATGCCCACGCCGACCGCCAGGGAGCAGCCGTAGCCCAGAATGCTCACCCCGCGCACATACCGGGGGTTCATGCCCTTGAGGTCGCCCCGGAGCATGAGCGTGCCTGCGGCGGAAAGGGGAATGCCGCGTTCCGTGCGCTTGGGCTTGGGGTCGTGCTGGGTTCCGGCCCCGAGCACATAGCCTGTGCCGCCGCCCAGGAAGATCTTGGTCCCCAGGCCGATGGTCCGGAAATAGGGGTCGTTGAAAAGGGGGCTTAAGGCCCCGGCCGTGGCGAAGTTGGCGTTTTTGGCCCCGGGTTTGAGCGGCCCCATGTAGGTATAGATGATGCGGCTGGTGAGGTTCACGGCCACGTTGTAATTCTGGTAGCAGTTTCGGGGATTGAGCAGCATGGCGGTTTTTAAGCCCGCAAGGGTGACGTCCTTCTCCAGGGCGGCGCGCGGGTAGCAGTCCGTGACGTAGGACTCGCACCACAGCCTGACGGCCTTGCCGCGCAACAGATCTTCGATGACGTGTCCGCCGCCGTACTTGAACGTGCCGGGATAGACCTTGTTTAGGGGGTCGTCGCGCCGGGTTTCGGTGCAGCCCAGGTAGGCGTCCACGGCGGCCAGCCCGGCATGGCACTGGACGTTGTTCAGGCGGACCTTGGAGGCCCGCATCACCGGCGGTTCCTGGCCGAAATTGAAAAGCATCCCCGACGAGCACATGGGGGAGAACGTGCCCGTGGTGACCACGTCCACCTCCCGGGCGGCCTGGACCTTGCCGAGCCGGCTCACGATGCCGGTCATCTCCCGGGCGGTGACCACCACGGCCTTGCCCGACCTGATGCGGTCGTTGATTTCGGAAATGGTCTTGGTCACTTCATGGGACATGGCGGCGCTCGCTTCGTTCAGGGCTTGGGATCTGCCTGTGGCAGTCCCGCAAGGCGGCGTATGGTGGCTGATTTTGCACCCGATGG
>NZ_JAZHDB010000164.1:0-15683 GCF_036584575.1 Desulfolutivibrio sp. | reverse complement strand
CCTCCGGCGTCTGTGGGGGGGGCGTCTTCATGCCTGGGCCGCCCGGCTTGGCGGGCCTGCCGCCAGTCCCAGCCGCGTTTCCAACGCCTGCTCCAGGACGCAGGCGACACGCACACCCTGGCCGGGGTCGGCCGTCACGGCCTCGATATGCGCGGCCAGGTGGTCCCGCAGGGCCGCCATGGCCGGGGCGTCGGGGGCGCCAGGGGCCTGCGGCGCAGCATCGGCCCAGGCTAAATACGCCTCCACGGCCTTGGCCGTACGCCCCAGGCGCAACCGGCACAGACACAAAAACAGTCCGGCCGGATGTCCCTCCGTGCGCCTGGCCACGCGCTCGAACTCCACCAGCGCCTGGACATGCCGCCCCATGGCGTACAGGGCTCGCCCCAAAAGCATCCGGGCCTCATCGTCGCCCGGGGTCTGCCGCAGCCACAGGCGCAGTTGCTGCGCCGCCTCCTCCATGTCCCCGGCGAAAAAGGCTTCGCGCCCCTTGTCCAGCCAGACTGCGGACTGGGACTGCGCCGCTTCGGCATCCGCATCCGGAGGGCGGCCGGTCATCAACTGAAACATTCCCCGCCGCGACAGGCGGGTGGGGTGTTCATGGGCCATGCTGTCCATCCCCGGTTCGGGACCGCGCCGTCGTCCCGAGTCGTTTGCATTTTTTAGAAAATGAATCCGGACTCGCGTTCATGGACGGTAGTCCTTTTTTGAACTTTTCGAAAGGCGCACCGCCAAAAATTCAACACGCTGAATTGACTAGCTAAATTTTTTATTTGAAAAATGCACCAAATGGCCCGTTTCCTGCTTAAGGGAAAATCGAGCGCGTCGGAACCCCCAACCGGCACGCAACATGGAAGGTCTCCACCGGCTGACGCGGCCAACCCCCAGCCTCCTCCCCCACGGTCGCGCAGCCAAATGACGCAAGCCGTTTCCGTCTCTCCCTGGACGGACTCGGCTTGCGTCATGTCCATGGCCGTTCCCGGCTCGTCCAGCCACGGACGTCATACCCGTCGGAGCGGGGGCGATACCGAGGAGTGACCATCCGAAAATTTTGCGGTAGAGGCGGGTATGGCAAAATGCACGCTCCTTTTCCTGGCCCTGTGCTGGCTTACCCTGGCCATCCCGGCGCCTGCCCTGGCCGCCCCGGCCGCGCCCGGTCCCGCCCGCGACATCGCCGGGACGTGGGAGGCCACGGTCATGGGCCAATCGGCCACGGTGACGTTCACCCAAAACGGCAATCTGATTTCAGGCCTTTTGCTTGTGCCGGACATCACCGGGAAACAAAATTCCTATCATCTCTCAGGCACCATCGTGGGCGATTTTTTTGCGGCAGTCCACGGCAGCGGGCACATGCTGCGCGGCTGGCTGCGCGGCCCGGACGAGGCCGACGGGGAATTGACCCTGGCCAACGCCCCGCCCATCGCCCTCACGCTGCGTCGGCTGCGCTAAAAGACCCAGCGCGCGCCAAAGCGCGATGATGTCCGAGACCCGCGGGCGTCTCGCTTGAGCAGACCGCGCGCGTCACGCGCCTGCCGTTTTGGGGGCCGTCCCGACGCAGCCGTCCGTTGGCTCTCCCCCGGCCACCCGAGGCCCCCGTACCCCGCCAAATCGAGGTATCCCCGCCTTGACACACGTCACCCGGCATGTTCATTTCCCGTCCTGAGCAGGCGGATTTTCCCGTTTGGCCTTGCTGCGCGAGAATCCATGAAAACACGCACCCCCGTGATATTTTGCGAAAACCTACGGCGTCTGCGCCAACAGGCCTCCCTCGACCTGCCTGAAACGGCCCGCCTGGCCGCCATGGACAGCGACCGGCTTCGCGATATCGAAGCCGCAACCTCGGACCCTTCGCTTTCTGAAGTCTGCGCCCTGGCCCACGCCCTGGGAACGACGGCTGCGGCCCTTGTCGCCCCTTACGACGCGCTGGCCACCGCCTCCGGGGACGAGGGCAGAATTCGTCGCCTGGAAAAGGCCTGGTCCAGCACCCCCGACCTCATCTGCGTCATCGACCGGGATCTGCGTTACGTCCTGGTCAACGACGCCTATCCCGCCCTGCTGGGCATCCCCCGGGAACGTATCCTCGGAACCCCGGCAGGCCTTTTGCTGCCGACAGCAACCTTCGAGAGGGAGGCCAAACCCCGTTTGTTGCGCTGCCTTGGCGGCGAGGCCGTGGAATGGCAGAGCTGGTTCGACCATCCGCGCACCAGGGAACACATTTATTGCGTGTCCCGCTTCATGCCCTGGACCGATCCCATCACCCAGACCCCCCACGCCATCATCATCATCCGGGAGCAGACCGCCCAGCAGCACATACTCGAAAATTTGCGGGAAAGCGAAAAAACCACCTCCCTGCTCTTTCGCGTCTCCAACATCATCGCCGGATCCGGCGAGACCGAGGAAGTGTATCCCATCATCCGCCGCATCCTGGGCGAACTCATCCCCACGGAACATTTTTATGTGGCCCTGGTGAACCGTCAGCGCGATTGTTTGGATTTTGCCTATGTGGCCAGCGACAGGGACCGGGATCTGCCCCCTGTGGAGCAATTGAGCCAACTGGCCCCCCCCCTGTCCAAGGACAACTTCGGCGACTTCAAATGCGGCAACCTCCTGACAGAGGTCATCCGCACCGCCCACCCCCTGTGCGTCACCCGGAAGGTCATGAGCATGACCGGCATGGCCTGCCCCGGGGCCCTGCCCGAGGTCTGGATGGGCGTCCCCATACGGGTGCGCCAGGAGGTTTTGGGGGTCATGGCCGTCAAGCAATTCCACAGCCACGCCCGCTACACCAAAAAAGACATGGACATCATGCTCTCGGTGGCCGAACAACTGGCTTACGGCGTGGACCGCCGCCACACCATGGCCGATCTGCGCGCCGCCAAGGAGGAGGCCGACCGGGCCAACCGGGCCAAAAGCGACTTCCTGGCGGGCATGAGCCACGAAATCAGAACGCCCCTCAACGCCGTACTGGGGCTGGCCGACCTCTTGCTTGCCTCCCGTCTGGAGCCCGAACAGGTCGACTACCTGGAAACCATCCGCGACTCGGCCCGACATCTGCTCACCGTGGTCGGCGACATCCTGGATCTGTCCAAGATCGAGGCCCGACGGATGGACCTGGAACATATCGACTTCGATCTCAGCGGGGTTTTGCGTTCCACGGTCAAGACCTTCGGGACCATGGCCGCCAAAAAGGGGCTCTGGCTGAACCTGGATCTGCCCCCCAGCGTCCCCCGCCATCTGCGTGGCGACCCGAACCGGCTGCGCCAGATCATCATCAACCTGGTGGGCAACGCCCTCAAATTCACCGAGTCGGGCGGCGTGACCATCCGCGTGGCCCATGCCGAACCGGCCACGCCGGACAAGGTGGTGCTCCGCTTCGAGGTCACGGACACGGGCATCGGCCTTCCCCACCAGCAGTCGGCGACGCTTTTCAACAAGTTTCGCCAGGCAGACGCGTCCACGGCCCGCAAATACGGCGGCACCGGCCTTGGCCTGGCCATCAGCCGCCAACTCGTGGAGCTCATGGGCGGCGGCATCGAGGTCGCCTCCGCGCCGAACAAGGGCAGCACCTTCCGGTTCACGGCCGTCTTCGCCCCGGGTCGGCCCACGCCCAAGGCGGTCGGCGCCGCCCCGGCCCCGGCCCCGATCGACCGCGCGCCGACCGCCAGCGCTCCGGCCTACATCCTTTTGGCCGAAGACAACCCGGTCAACGTCAAGCTGGCCGGAGCCCATCTGCAAAAGCTCGGCTACCGCTTAAGCGTGGCCCAAAGCGGCATCCAGGCCCTTGAGGCCCTGGCCCGGGAACGTTTCGACCTGGTGCTTATGGATGTGGAGATGCCGGGCATGGACGGCGTGACCGCCTCGGGCATCATCCGAACCGGAGGCCCGGCCGGCCACCCGGTGCTCGATCCCGACGTGCCCATCGTGGCCGTGACGGCCCATGCCTCGCCCGAGGTGCGCCGCCGCTGCCTGGAGGCGGGCATGGACGAATACATGACCAAGCCCATCAATTTCGCCGAACTGGCGGCCATCATCCAGCGCCTCTTGCCAAGCCCGGGAAAGACGCCGCCCGTCCCGCCCCCGGTTGCGCCACCGCCGCCAGGCGGCCCGGCGGACATGCCGTCGCATAGCATTTTGGACACCCGCGCCGCCATGGAACGCCTGGGCATCGACCCGGCGGGCTACGCGCCCATCCTGGCCGTTTCCGCCCGGGAAATCGACAAGCGACTGGAGTTGTGCCGCATGGCCCTTGCGGACAAAAATCTGACCGACTTGGCCCTGCACGCCCACACCCTCAAGTCCACCACCTCCACCATCGGCGCGGTGAAAGGCGCACAATACGCCCGCAGCCTGGAACACGCCGCCGATGCCGGGAAACTCGACGAAGCGGCTGCGCATTTGCGCGATTTGGAAAAGGAGCTGCATGAGGTGGCTGTCTGCATCCAGGCCGCCATGCGTCAAATCACCACTGTCAAACCGGCGGGGCCGACCCTGCGGAGCTGACCGATGCCCACCATTTTGATCGCCGACGATTCCATGTTTCAACGCTTCCAGACCTCCAAGACGGCCGTGGCGGCCGGATACGACGTTCTTGAGGCCAAAGATGGCCGCGAATGTCTGCAATTGGTGTTGGAAAAACGGCCCGACGTGCTCCTTTTGGATCTCAACATGCCCGCCCTGGACGGTTTGGCCGTCATGGAACGCCTGGTCGCCGCAGGGGCCATGCCCGCCAGAATCTACGTGCTCACCGCCGACATCCAGGACACCACGCGCAAACGGTGCATGGATCTGGGCGCGTGCGACTGCATCAACAAACCCGTGGATCAGGGCGTCCTTGGAAAACTCCTGGCCGAGGCCCGCGCGCCTCTGGGGTAAGCGCGGCCGATACCGACATTTCCCGGTTTGTCCGGCCGCCTGGATGCGGCCGCAGAAGGAGCGTTCCATGGAACTGACCCCCATGCAACTGGACATCCTCCAGGAGCTTATCAATATCGGCGTCGGCCGGGCGGCAGGCATGCTCAACCGCATGGTCAGCACCCACATCCAATTGCAGGTGCCGGAACTGGTGGTGCTGTCATCGAAGGAATTTTGTTCCCGCTACGGGACTCGGAGCAAAGAGATCTTTTCCGCCGTACAACTGACCTTTTCCGGACATTTTTCCGGCTTAAGCGCCCTGATCTTCCCGCCGGAGAGCGCCTCGCGGCTGGTGAACATCATTCTGGGCAATTCCGTCATCTCCGAGGCCGAGGCCGAGGCCATGCGCGTGGAGACCCTTCAGGAGGTGGGCAACATCGTCTTAAACGGGGTCATGGGCTCCATCGGCAACATCCTCAAGGAAAACATCGTGTTCTCCACCCCGGACTATGTGGAGGAGCGTTTCGAGCAACTGGTGTTTTTCGGGGAGCACGCCGATTCCGGGGCCATGGTGCTCATGGCCCGCACCCAATTCACCATCAAGGATCATCTCATCGAGGGCGAGGTGCTGATCCTGTTCAGCCTGGCTTCCTTCGACACCCTGCTGGCGGCCATCGACGCCCTTGACGCATCCTGATCCATCCGCCCGACCGACAACGCGCCAGGGCCCCGTCCAGGAACAAAACGGGGCCCTGGCCGTATCCAATACCCGGCCCGGCTAGGTGAGGGAGGACGCCATGCCTTCGGCCGAGGTGCCTCCGCTACTGGTGGACTCTGAAAGTTCGGTCTGCAACTGGGTGAGCTGGGCCTGATACTGGGACAACTGGGCCTGCAGGTTCTGGACCTTCTGCTGCTTCTGATCGTCCGGGAGGTCTTCCTGCTGGGCCTCCTCGATCTTCTCCTGCAAATCTTCGATCTTTTCTTCGATTTCGTCGATCTCATCCTCGACATCCGAGGTTTCCGATTCTTCGGTTTCTTCGGATTCGCCGGAGCCCGAAGCGCCGCCGGACTTGGAGGAGGACGAGGCCGCCAGCTTGAGGCCTTCGGCGGAAAGGGTCACGGTGTCGCCGGAGTCGGTGGTTGCGTCCGACGTGGAGCCGCTTTGGCTGGAGGCGCTGGCGGCGTTGGTCTGGGAGGTTTCCGTCAGGGACGTGGATGTGGAATACAGGCTGGAAGCGGAAATTTCGAAGGACATGTGGTACCCCCTGGTCTTTCGTACAAGTGTACTGCTCTTATCGGCCAGAGGTGAACATGCTTTAGGCAGGACAACGTTATTTTAGAAAATAATTCCTTGTTTCGTTTATCGTGCAATACATTGCACGAACTCCAGTCTGCAGAATTCCATCGAACACCCTGCCCGTTCCGTATTTGACAGGCATCCAACCCGGACCTTCCCCTGCGTCACGCCATGCACATGTCCATTTGCACAATTGCACATTGCACAATTTTTCTTGCACAACACAACTGAGATCGCCAATTGTAAAACCTCCCTCACCCTCCGAACCGCTCACATGGCGAATCCTGCCGTGGAAAGCGCATCCCGGGCATCCGGCGGGATATGGCGGAACCGCGGACGCGGCGTATTCCCAGGTCACGGCCGCCATAATCGAGGAGGGGGGTTCCTCGCGGTTCCCCCCCCCTCACACCACCGGACATACCTGCTCGGTATCTCGGCGGTTTTTGTCTCCGGCTTCTTCCAGACCTCGCCTCGCGACGACGCCCTTGCCTTCGGCTACCAGTTCCCACCATCAGGGCCTGGAGAGGACTTCCACCTCCTCGATTCGCGCCATGCCTGGCGCACAATGAAAACGGCCCCGGATCGCGGCGATCCGGGGCCGTTTGAAGCGAGCGCGCGATCCGCTCAGGTCAGGGACATGGACGCCCCCTCGGCCCGGGTGCCGCCGGGGTTGCGGCCTGAACCGGTCAGCGACTTTTGCAGCTCGGCCAATTGCTCCTGATACTGGACCATCTGGGATTGCAGGAGCTGGATCTTCTGCTTTTTCACCTTGTCGGGGAGGTCTTGCTCCTCGAGCTCCTGGATCTGCTCCTGAAGCTCCTGAATCTTCTTCTGAATGTCCTTCATCTGGTCTTTGATTTTGGCCGCGGAAGCATTCTCGTCCGAGTCCTCCTCCTGTTTTTGCGTGACCGCAGAGGACATCCGCAACCCTTCGGGCGAGATCGAAACCGTGTCGCCGGTTGCGGCGGTGGAACCCGCAGCCGTGCCGTTTTCGGCCGATGCGGCCGCCTCCGTCCCCAATACCGATGCCGACAACGTGAAGGAACCAATGCCGGAAAGAGTGGTCGCCATGGTCTGCTCCTGTGTCATGTGCAAAGCCTCACCCCCTTTATCGGACAACTTGTGCAAAACTTGAGCAAAACTTGAGCAAAAAAACACACCGTGTGCAAATTTTTGAAATGGGGTTGCGGCAAACCAAATCAGTCCCGAATCGGCGGCGCACGCCCGTCCGGGCCTTTGCAGGTCCGGACGAAATCTTTGGATCGAGCCGCAGGGAAGTCTCAGCAGGACGGCCGCTTCCGCCATCCCGGAGACCTGGCGGCCCAAGGGCGGTGACGCTGCCCCCCGGACGCCGCAGGAACGGACGCAAGCATCCGCGCCCCGGGGCGTCGCCAGCCTACGGGGACGTTTCAGACGCCTGGATCGCGGCGGGGGGATCAGGTAGACGGGGCCTCAAGGGAACAGGCCTCGGCCACGCGACGCTGGTAGTCCAGGATGTAGCGTTCGGCCGCATCGCTGTCCACGGGCCGGGAGAACATGTAGCCCTGGGCCTTGTCGCAGCGCACGTCCTGCAGGCGGGCGAACTGGTCTTCGCGCTCCACGCCCTCGGCGATGACCGTCAGCCCCAGATTGCGGGCCAGGGAGATGATGGACTTGACGATCTGGATGTTGTCTTCGGCGTTTTCCGATCCGCTAATAAACGACCGGTCGATCTTCAGATGGTCGATGGGCAGTTGGCGCAGATAGCTCAACGAGGAATAGCCCGTTCCGAAGTCGTCCACGGCGATGCGCACCCCAAGCGCCTTGAGCCGGTTGAGTTCGTGTATGGAATGGCTGGTGTCCTGCATGAGCACGGTCTCGGTGATTTCGAGCTTGAGCCGCGCCGGGTCGAGGCCCGTCTCCTCCAGCACCTCGGCCACATACTCCACCAGCCCGTCGCGCACGAACTGGCGGCAGGAGACGTTGACGCTGACGCTTAAGCGTTCGGCCCCGGGGATGGTCTTCTGCCATTTCCCGAGCTGGCGGCAGGCCTCGACAATGACCCAGCGGCCAAGGGGCAGGATGATGCCCGTCTCCTCGGCCAGGGGGATGAACTTGTCCGGGGGCACGATGCCCTTAAGGGGGTGGTTCCAGCGCACCAGGGCCTCGAAACCCTCCAGGGCCCGGGTTTCCACGTTGACGATGGGCTGGTAGTGCAGGATCAGTTCGTCGTTGGTCAGGGCGTCGCGCAGTTCGGCCTCAAGGCTGATGATCTCCAGGATCTCCTTGTGCATCCTGCGGTCGAAGATCATGTACGGCTTGCCGGTTTCCTTGGCCCGGTACATGGCGATGTCCGCATCGCGCAACACGTCCTCGGCGCTGTCGTATTCCTTGGTGCGCAGCACGATGCCGATGCTGGCCCCGGGGTACACCTCGTTGCCGCAGATGGTGCAGGGCCGCCGCAGGGTCTCCTGGATGCGCTCGGCCACGGTGAGCACCTCGCGCTTGATTTTAAATTCCTCCAAAATCACCGCAAACTCGTCCCCGCCCAGGCGGGCCACGGTGTCCACGGAGCGCATACAGGATTTGAGCCGGGCGGCGATCTCCACCAAAAGCATGTCCCCGGCGGCGTGCCCCATGCTGTCGTTGACCGCCTTGAACTTGTCCAGGTCGATCATGAGCACGGCGTACTGGTAGTCGCCCCGGCGTCGGCCCCGGGCCAGGGCCCGCTGCAGACGCTCGGCGAACAGGCTGCGGTTGGGCAGGCTGGTGAGGGAGTCGTGGAAGGCCTGGTGGGTGATCTGCTCCTCGAAGGCCTTGCGTTCGGAAATGTCCTGATAGATGTAGACGACGCCCCCGGCGGCCTCGCCGCTTTTGACCTGAAAGCCGATCATGGATACGGGGATGAGCCTGCCGTCGCGATGGCGGCGGGCGGTCTCGCGCTGTACGGTGTTGCCGGAGAGGATCGCGGCCCGGAAATTCTCGCACTCAGCCAGGAGATCCTCGGGCACGATGAAGGAGCGCATCCCGAAGCCTTTCATGTCGGCGGCCCGGTAGCCGAACAGCTCCTCGAAGCCCTTGTTGGCGTCCAGGACGTTCCGGTTGCTGTCGATGAGGATGATGGCCTGGGGCGAATTCTCAAAAAGCTGCCGGAAATAGGCCCGCTGGGCCTCCAGGGCCTCCTCGGCCCGCTTGCGCTCGGTGACGTCCACCACGGTGCCCTCGTAGTGGTCGATGTCGCCTTCCTCGTCAAAGATGGCCCGGGCGTTCTCGCTGATCCAGATGATCTCGCCGCCTTTTTTGCGGATGCGCGACTCGAAGTTCCAGACCTCGTTGTATTCGTCCATGATGCGCACGAAGTCGTCGCGGCGGCCCGGGTCCACATACAACTGGTTCTTGATGTCCTTGAAATGTTCGATGAGCTCGCCTGACGTGGCGAAACCGTAGATGCGGGCCAGGGCGGGGTTGACGTCCAGATAACGCCCGGCCGGGGTGGTCTGGAAAATGCCCTCCACGGCGTTTTCAAAAATGGAGCGGAACTTGCGCTCGGCCCCGCGCAAAAGCTCCTCGGTCTGCTTGCGCAGGGTGATGTCGCGGTAGATGATGAAGACGTCGCCCGCCAGACTGTCCCGCCTGCCGTCAGCCGGGATGCAGACCATGGTCACATGCACCAGGGAACCGTCGCGCCGCCTGCGCAGGGTCTCCCGGTGTTCGTCGGCCTTGCACTCGATCCATTCCGCCGGATCGTCGGCCGCCCGCTCCGCAGGCATGATGAGTTCGGCCAGGTCCGCCCCGGTGCTCTCGGCCGCCGCATAGCCGAAGATGCGCCCGAAGGCCCGGTTGACCAGCAACACCCGGCCCGTCTGGTCGCGCAGGGCCACGGCGTTGGGAGAACCTTCGAAGAGCGTGCGGAACAGGGCGCCGGTTGCGCCCCCGCCGGGGGCAAGAAAGGCCGGGTCGGTCGGATCTGAGTGAGGATTCGTCATGAGTAAGTCACTTGGGCGTCGCGTTGCGGAAAGGTTAGCAAGAATTTTACCAATTTGTCAATGTCTTGAAATCTTTACCCTTGACCTGTCTGTACCATCCACCCTCGACAAAATTGTCCAGGAAAACAGACAATTTTGTCTCCTCCCGGGCCGCCACCGGAAAGCGCCGCCGCCGTCTGCCCGTTTGACCGCAGCCCCAAGTTCTTCTATCCTTTTTGCCCCATTGCGGCCCCTTGCCGCGACAGGCGGGGACATCCCCCCGCCCCCCAAAGACAACACCGAGGATTCCCCATGACCGCCACCGGCATCGACAAAAAAGGCGCGCCCGCACCTTCCCGGGACTTCATCCGCACCATCATCGACGAGGACAACCGCACCGGCAAATGGGCCGGACGCGTCCAGACCCGCTTCCCCCCCGAGCCCAACGGCTACCTGCATATCGGACACGCCAAGTCCATCTGCCTCAATTTCGGCATCGCCAAAGAGTTCGGCGGCCAGTGCAACCTGCGTTTCGACGACACCAACCCCAGCAAGGAAGAGGTGGAATACGTCGAATCCATCCAGGAAGACGTGCGCTGGCTGGGTTTCTCCTGGGACGACCGACTCTATTACGCCTCGGACTACTTCGAAAAGCTCTACGCCTTCGCCGAGCACCTCATTGAAAACGGCAAGGCCTATGTGGACGACCTGACGGCCGAGGAGATCCGCGCCTACCGGGGAACCCTCACCGAGCCCGGCAAAAACAGCCCCTATCGCGACCGCTCCCCCGCCGAAAACCTCGACCTCTTCCGGCGCATGCGGGCCGGCGAATTCCCCGACGGGGCTCGCGTCCTGCGGGCCAAAATCGACATGCAAAGCCCCAACGTGGTCCTGCGCGACCCCACCCTGTACCGCATCAAACACGTGCATCACCACCGCACCGGCGACGCCTGGCGCATCTACCCCATGTACGACTACACCCACTGCATCTCCGACGCCCTGGAAGGCGTCACCCACTCCCTGTGTTCGCTCGAATTCGAAAACAACCGCCCCCTCTACGACTGGGTGCTGGACAACATTTCCGCCCCCTGCCACCCGCAACAGATCGAATTCGCCCGCCTGAACCTGGGCTACACCGTCTTAAGCAAACGCAAGCTCATCCAACTCGTCACCGAAGGCCGCGTCTCCGGCTGGGACGACCCCCGCATGCCCACCCTGTGCGGCGTGCGCCGCCGGGGCTACACGCCTTCGGCCATGCGCGACTTCTGCGACCGCATCGGCATCTCCAAGGCCGACAACCTGGTGGACATGGCCCTCTTGGAGCACTGCCTGCGCGAGGACTTAAACCGCCGCGCCCGCCGCGTGATGGGCGTCCTGAACCCCGTCAAGCTCATCATCGAAAACTACCCCGAGGACGCGGTCGAACACATCGACTTCCCCTACCACCCCGAAGACCCCGGCATGGGCAGCCGCCCCGTGCCTTTTTCCCGCGAACTCCTCGTCGAACGCGACGACTTCCTGGAACAGGCCCCGAAAAAATGGTACCGGCTGACCCCCGGGGCCGAGGTGCGCCTGCGCCACGCCTACTATGTGACCTGCACCGGCTTCGACAAAGACCCGTATACCGGCGAGATCACCGCCATCCGCTGCCTCCACGACCCCGCCACCAAGGGCGGCTGGTCCACGGACGGACGCAAGGTGCGCGGCACCCTGCACTGGGTCAGCGCCGCCCACGCCATCCCCTCCGAGGTCCGCCTCTACGACCGGCTCTTCACCACCGAATCCCCGGCCGACGGCAAGGCCGACTTCCTCACCTTCCTCAACCCCGACTCCCTGAAAACCGTCACCGGCGCCAGGCTCGAACCCAGCCTGGCCCAGGCCGCCCCCGGCGACATCTTCCAGTTCGAACGCCTGGGCTACTTCTGCAAAGACCGCGACTCCACCCCCGAAATCCCCGTCTTCAACCGCTCCGTGGCCCTCAAAGACTCCTGGGCCAAAGCAAACAAGTAATCGGGGCTGCCGCCCCGCACCCCGCCCGGGGGGACGATTGTCCCCCCGGCCCCCCCGTCGTCGGGCGAGTCCCGTTGCCGCTTCGCGGCAACGGGACTCGCCCGGAAACGCGGGTATTCCGGCAGGGGCACAGGCCTCCGGCCAGGAGTCGAAGCCCATGGAACCGGAACTTTGCGACTCCCTGGACGACGCGGTGCGTCGTCCAGGGAGTCGCACGTTACGGGGTCCAGGGGGTTTAACCCCCTGGCGGGGGGTGTGGGGGGCGCCGCCCCCCGCATGGTTTTCATTGCCTTGCGTGGTGCGTTACGGTACTGTGTCATCATCACAATCCTTATATGGAGGATATCCTGATGCTTGGCATGGAAAAACGCATTCACGCATTATATGGCGACGAGGTAGGCAAGGAAGCGGACAACCCCAAGACCGTGGAGCGCGAGACCGCCGGGGCGGCCCGGGCCGGTGTGGCTCTGGCGCTTTTGGCCATTTTGATGGCTGGGGCGGCCTATTTCGGCATGGACGCCAAGGTGGCCGGGCTGGACCACAAGATCACGGCCCTGGCCGAGGTGGAGACGCGCATGGCGGCCCTTGAGGAGCGTGCCGCGCGGCTTCCCGACGAGGTGCGCCAGATTCTGGTGGCCGACAAGGTGTTGCAGATGGCCCGCATGGCCGAGCAGATCACCCCGGCCCTGACCACCCCCGAACAGAAGGCGGCCATGGCTGCGGTCATGGAGAATCTGGCCCGTGTCGGTCAACCGCCCCTGAAGTAGGCGCCCAGACGCTTCCCCGACCCGTGCAGGCGCATGGAGGGGAAGGGTTTTGCAAAAACACGACAGGGGACGGCCGTCCAAGCGGCCGTCCTCTGTTACTTACAGGGTTGCCCAAAACACGTGTCCCCTGGATGCGGGACGCACCACTAGCCGGTTTTTACCAACAGGCTTCCCTTAAGCGAATTTTCCAGCAGGGATTCCTTGGTGGTGGCCATGGCCAGGGCTGCGTCTTGTTCGGCGTTGCGCGCATCGCCGCTCATCTGCATGAAGTCCATGAGCAGCTGGTTCTGCCGAATGGATGTCTGGGTCTGGGGCATATCGGATATTTTGATTACCGAGGACATGAGATCGTCTCCCGTTTTGCCGGTTCTTAAGCGTAGCACGCCTTTGCGTATGCTATCGGCCGCGCGCCCCGGGTTCTTTAGGTCCCCCCTTGGCGTGCGCCCTTTCTTGCCGCACCCCGGGCTTTGCGCTAGACCTTGCCTCACACGTTCTCCTCGGCCATCCCGGCCGGGCGGGGACGCGACAAGGACGACGCCATGGCCATCTGGAAAATCCACCCCATCGTCATGGGCACCAAACGCTTCGACAAGGGCATGATGACCTACCAGCAGGGCTACGGCACGCCGTATGTCATCCCGATTTACTGCTGGTACCTGGAGGGCGGGGGAAAAAAAGTGCTGGTGGACACGGGCGAGATGATGCCCGTGATCACCGAGGACCGGGAGAAGGCCATCGGAGGGAAAATCCACACCTTCGCGGAGGGCCTGGCCCGTTTCGGCCTGACCCCCGAGGCCATCGACGTGGTCATCCACACCCACCTGCACAACGACCATTGCGAAAACGATGCGGCCTGCGTGAACGCCCGGTTTTACGTGCATGAAAAAGAACTGGAGCACGTCCATAACCCCCATCCTCTGGATTTCCGCTATCTGGAGGACTATATCCTGGACGTGGAGGAAAACGGGCAGATCGAGGTGGTCACCGGCGACCGGGAGATCCTGCCGGGCATCCGGGTCATGCACACCCCGGCCCACACCGAGGGAGGGCTGACGGTCTTCGTGGACACGGCGGGGGGCACGGCGGCCATCACCGGCTTTTGCACCATCCTGGAGAATTTTTATCCTCCCAAGGAAGTGCGAGCCATGGAGATGGAGGTCATCCCCCCGGGCACCCACGTCAACGCCTACGAGGCCTATGACATCGTGAAAAAGGTCCGCGACGCGGCGGACATCATCCTGCCCCTGCACGAGCCGTCGTTTGCGGCCGTGGAAACCATCTGAGGAGCCCTCCATGCCCCTGCCCCGCCGCATGTTGCTGATCACCGCCGCCGTTTTGGCCCTTGCCGCGCTGTTGGGCGCGCCCGCCGCCAGTCCGGCCGCCGAACCGGGCCGTTTCGTCATCGACGACGACGGGCACGACCTGCGGGCCGCCGCCAGCGCCAAGGCCGCCTCCCTGGGCATGGTCTTGCGGGGGGAGACCGTCACGGTGCTGTCGCGCCAGGGCGGTTTCGCCAACGTGCGCACCGAGGATGGCCGCACGGGCTGGGTTCCGGACAAGGTGGTGCGGGCCGAGGCCGCCTATCTGGCCGACCCGCGCAATCGGGAACTGGTCATGTGCCCCAAGGAGATGGTCCGGACCTTCCCCCTGAAGCCGACCGGGCATGAGGGCGCCGCCACGCTGGTTCTGCGCGACGTGCCGTCGGTCCTGGGCGGCGACGCCCAGGCCGCCCTGACCGACGCCTCGGGCAAGGCCGTCTGGCAGGGGCCGACCCAGGGCGCAGGCGGCGACCCCACGGTTTTTTTCTGCCGGGACTTCGGCTTTTACTGGCCCCAGGCCGCAGGCGACCTGGACGGCGACGGCCGCATCGAGATCCTGGCCCAAGACCCCCAGTCCGATGTCTCGGTCAGCTCCTACACCCTGATCCGCTTCTCCCGTGAGTTGGCCCCCTCTGTGGCCTTCTCCGGACGCGGCCTGGTGGAGACGCCCCTGGGATCGGGGCGGTTTTTGTGGACCGATCCGGACTTCCCCTCCAAAAACGTGCGGTGGATCATGAACGTGGCCACCGTGGCCGCCGACGGAACCATGACCGTCCCGGTCTATGAATATGCCGGTCTGGCTGGGTCCGAACTGCGCACCGGCACGGCCCGGGTGCGCCTGGAGGCCGACGGGGCCGTCCTGGTCTCCTGGGTCAAGCCCCTGGCCAAACCCGCCGACTGATCCCGGCTCACGACGCCCTGATCGAACGCGCCCCGGCCCGGCCAAGCCCGACGGCCGCCGCCGTGGGCGCGACGCGATGGCCGCAGCAACGCTTGACAGGGCAACCATCCATGCATAGATATCGCCTTTCTCGCTGTAAACCGGTAGCAAGCTCATTATTGAGGCTGCATACTTTTGCCCACACCTGGTGATTCCCGAGGTTTTCCCATGACTGCTTCCGCGCTTCGCGCCATCGGCGCCGCCATCGCCCTGTTTTCCGTGTCCCTTTTCCTCCTGGCCGGCTGCGGCCAGGACAGCACCGCCCAGGAGCATGCCGGAGGGGGCATGCCTCCCCCCGAGGTGGTGGCCGTGACCATGACCCGGGGGGATCTGCCCCTGGGCATGGAATACATGGGGCAGACGGCCGGTTCCCGGGAGGTCGAGGTGCGGGCCCGGGTGGGCGGCATCCTCTTGCGCCGGGCCTATGTGGAAGGCGGCCCGGTCAAGCAGGGCGATTTGCTGTTTGAAATCGACCCGGCCCCCTTCCAGGCCACCCTGGAACAGGCCCAGGGCCGTCTGGCCCAGGCCGAGGCCAAGCTGTCCCAGGCCAAGCGCGAC
>NZ_JAZHDB010000163.1:0-15680 GCF_036584575.1 Desulfolutivibrio sp. | reverse complement strand
ACGAAACAGCGGCCATGTGCGATCTGATCCTGCCCAACTCCCTCACCTTGGAGCGTTTCGACGATGTGGTCACCCCCTACGGGTCGGCGTTTTGCAGCATGACCCTGGTCAAGCCCCTGGTGGCCCCCATCTTCGACACCAAGACCACGGCCGATTTCATTCTGGATACGGCCAAGAAGATGAACCTGGCCCTGGGGCACGACTCCCTGGAGAAGGCCCTCAAGGAAAAGGCGGCGGTTCTGGCCAAGTCCGAAGGATTTATGGCCAAAGAGGTCATGCCCTGGGAGGTTCTGGCCGGAAAAGACAAACCGGCTTTCGACCCCGCCGGGTTGTGGAAAAGCCTTGAAGCCGGGCTGGCCTGGGTCAAGGTCGGCCAGGTGGCCCAGACGGGCCTGTCGTTTGCAGCCAAGGTGCTGGCGGCCCTGAAACCGGCCCAGGCGGAGTTGTCCCTGGCCGGGGTGGCCCAACAGCGCACCGGGACAGCGGCCACCGGACTTCCGGCCCAGTGCCTGACCGCCATTCCCGACACGGATTTGAAGGATGGGGCCTCGATTGTGCGGATAAACGCCGCCACAGCCAAAAAGTACGGCCTGTCCCAGGGATCAAGCGTGACCCTCTCCGGCGCGGGAGCCTCCTGCCCGGCCAAGGCGCATATCGCCGAAAACGTCATGACTGGCGTTGTGGCCGTGCCCATGGGCTTCGGACATACCGCCTTCGACGCGTTCTCCAAGGGCAAGGGCGATAACTTCCTGAAGATCATGGCCGCCTCCGCCGAAGATGGCACGGACATGACCGTTTGGGCTGGCTCCGAAGTGAAAATCGCCTAAAACCAAGCCAAAGGGAAGCCGACATGAGCGCAGCGCATCAGGAATTCGCGACCAAGTGGGGTCTGGTCATCGACATCGACAAATGCACGGGTTGCGGCGCGTGCATGGTCGCATGCCAGACCGAGAACAATATCGCTCCCGAGCAGGACGCGTCCAACAAGCTTCGGACGCTGACCTGGATGAACGTGTACGAACTCAAAAACGGCAAGGAGTTTCCCCAGGCCGAGATGGCGTTTCTGCCCCGGCCCTGCATGCAGTGCGGAAACCCCTCGTGCGTGCCCGTGTGCCCCGTTGTGGCCACGGAAAAAAACGAAGACGGCGGCATCGTCAGCCAGATCTACCCCAGGTGTATCGGCTGCCGGTACTGCATGGCCGCCTGCCCCTACCACTCCCGTTACTTTGGGTGGTTTGATCCGGTTTGGCCCGAAGGCATGGAGAAAACCATCACCCCGTTCACCTCGACCCGGCCGCGCGGCGTGGTGGAGAAGTGCCACTTCTGTCACCACCGCTGGAACCAGGCCAAGGATGCCGCCCGTATCGCCGGAAAGGATCCGAACAACCTTCCGGACGGCGCATACAAGCCTGCCTGTGTCGAGGTGTGCCCCACCGGCGCCATGGCGTTTGGCGACCTGAAAAATCCCAAGCACAAGGTGTATGAACTCTCCAGAAGCAAGTATGCCTTTCGGCTTCTCGAGCGGCTTAACACCGATCCGCAGGTCTATTATATGACCAAGCGCGACTGGGTGCGGCGTCAAGGCGATAATTACCTCCCAAACGAAAAGGCGTAGGAGGGGGATACGATGTCCTTCATTGAAGCGGAAAGAAACTGGTATCCCGAAGGGGTCACCCGGTGCGGCTTGGGGAAATTCCTGGGCTGGCTCACGATCCTGTCGGCTGTTTTGGCCTTCGGCGTCGTGGCTGCCCTGTTCATCTTCATCTTCGGCATCGGCGTCACCGGAATGGACAACTATTTCGGGTTCGGGCTGTGGATCACCTTTGACTTGGCGGTGATCGCCCTGGGCGCCGGGGCGTTTTTTACGGGCCTTTTACGCTACATCATCCGAATCGACGAGCTCAAAGATATCATCAATCTGGCCGTCATCATTGGATTTATCTGTTATTCCGGGGCCATGCTCATCCTGACCATGGACATCGGACAGCCGGTGCGGGCCTGGTTCGGCTACTGGCATCCCAATGTCCATTCCATGCTCACCGAAGTGATCTTCTGCATCACCTGCTACCTGACCGTGCTCATTATCGAGGTGGTGCCGCTGGTATTTGAGCAGAAGCAGCTCAACAAGATTCCGCTTCTGCACCACATCGCCCACAACTTCCACGTGGTCATGCCCCTTTTCGCGGGCCTGGGCGCCTTCCTGTCCACCTTCCACCAGGGATCGCTGGGCGGCATGTACGGCGTGCTCTTCGCCCGCCCCTATGCCTTTCGCGAGGGCTTTTTCATCTGGCCCTGGACGTTCTTCCTCTTCGTGCTGTCGGCCATCGCCTCGGGACCGTGCATGACGGTTCTGGTGTGCGCCCTCATGGAGAAGTTGACCGGACGCCAGTTGACCACCTACCGGGTCAAATCGCTCATGGCCAAGATCGGCGGCACCATGCTCCTGATCTACATGGTCATGAAGTATCTGGACACCTGGGCCTGGATCACCAACATCCTGCCCAAGGCCGGGCTGACCTTCGACCAGATGTTCTATGGCATGATCTACGGCAAGTGGCTCATGTTCCTGGAACTGGTGGTGTGCATCCTGGTCCCGGTGATCTTCTTGCTGGTTCCTGCCCTGCGCCGTCGCCCGGCGTTCATGTACTGGGCCTGCATCCTCAACTGCCTGGGCATCATCATCAACCGCTACGTGTTCACGGTGCAGACCATCGCCTTCCCGGTTTTGCCCTTTGATTCCTGGATGACCTACGCCCCCAACTGGGCGGAGTGGGCCACCACCTGCATGATCCTGGCCTACGGCGGCATCATCATGAGCTTGGCCTATCGCTATCTGCCCCTGTTTCCCCAGGAAGTGCGGCTGAATAAGTAAGCCACGCCGAAAACGCTTCCCAGGACGAACGCATGACGTCCCCCATCCGTTGCGAACGGATGGGGGACGTTTTTTTTGGGGAGGAGGCCTTTCCATTGTCACGTCGGTTGTCCCCTGAAGGGCGTGCGGGCGTGCCCGTCATCAACCCTGACAGGCGTGTCCGCCGCCAACCCGGCCATCTCCCTATTTCACTGGGGAGGCCGGTTCATGCAAAGTTGGTGTGGGGCCAACCCGGCCGGGCGGCTGAGTCGCCGTCTGCGCGATTCACGCCCCGCTCGGCATAACTGCCGGGACATGGTCTCCCGGGGCATGAACCGCAGAGACCGACAGGACCGCGGGGAAATCCTCGCGGCAGTCTTCCGACAGCCTTTCAGGCGTCGTGGAGTGACGCCGTCAGTACGATTTGTTCACCACACGGCGTGACTGCCGGGGCATGGTCTCCCTGGGCTTGAGGACGCTGGGAAATCAGGCCGCCAGCCTTTCTGGCGGCCTGAAGTGACGCCAAACCAGCCTCATGGAGACGCCCCTCGGGATGTCATGAAGGGTTCATTGAGACGCCCCGGCCTGTTCCCGCCTCAACAGCCGCGTGGTTTCCGCACAGCGGACGGTCCTGCCCCCGAAACGCCGTATCGGCCCAGGCCGTCCCCGGACATGCAGAGCGGGCATGGGGATGAGGCCGGTCGGCTTTTTCGGAGGGCAAAGGACTCGCTTTTGCCCAAAACGCCGGGGCAAAAAACACCTGCGGATGACGATGGCTGGGCGGAAAACGGAGGGGGCTTCCGTCGCTTGCGATGGAAGCCCCACAGAGTGCTTTTGGGCGGGCCCTGTCGACACCGGGTCGGCTGGACCATTGGTCTTTTGCCCGCAGGGGCGGCGCCGGGCTAGTGGGCGATGCGACCCCGACGGTACTGGATATAGAAATCACGCATGGAGACGTACGGCTCCAGGGCGGACTTCTTCATGGAGTCGTAGTCGTCGAGATATTCCGGCAGACGGTTGAAGCGGTTGCCGGCGCTTATGACATAGCTCAGGTACCAGGTCTGGTCCTGGCCCTGATAGTCCCAAAGGCCGAAAATCCAGGTCAGGGGGTTGGCCGCGACGTCGCCCACCAGCCCCACGGAGTCCCGGGCGCTGGATGGGCCGAGAAACGGCCACACGATATAAAAGCCTTCGCCCATGCCGTAATAGCCCAGGGTCTGGCCGAAGTCCTCATCCCCGGGTTGCAGATTGGGGTCGGATTTGGCCAGGTCGAAGAATCCGCCGATGCCGAAGGTGGAGTTGATCATGAACCGTCCGAACTCGCGGGCGGCCTTGGTCATGTTGAGCTGGAGCAGGGCATTGAGGAAGCGGATGGGAAAGGTGAAGTTGTCGTAGACGTTTTTCATTCCCGTGCGGGCGAAGTCGGGCACCACATACCGGTATCCCTGCACCACGGGACGTATGCCGGTATAGAAATAGTCGTTGAAGGTGAACCAGAAGCGGTTCCAGCCCATCAGGGGGTCGTTGACGGGTGCGGAGCCGGGATCCTCCGAATATTCATCCGGCGCCTCCGCCGGGGCGGCGGCGGCCTGCTGGGCCTGGGCGCTTGATTCCACCGGGGGGGCGAAATCTCTGGCTGCCTGGCTCTTTTTTCCGTTGCATCCCGTTGCCAGGGCAAGGGCGGAGAAAAGTGCGCACACAAGCAATATCCGGAGGAAGGGGGAGCGTTTCATAGTATTCCTGTGCCGTGAGTCCGGTAAAAGGTGATATATCACACCTTGGACGTTTAATACGTTACGATTTCTTGCCAAGCATGTCTATGAGCTTGTCCGGCGACTCTTTCAGAAGTATCTGGGCAAACTGATTGCGATAGTTCTGTACCAGACTCACCCCTTCGATCACCACGTCATAGACCCTCCAGCCGCTGGCGTTGCGCATGCGGTAGGTGATGGGGATGTCGCGTCCCTTGCTGGTGACGACGGTGGGGATCTCCGCCCGGTCGGCGGCGAGCATTTTTTCCGCAAGGTAGTTGACCTTTTCATCGGAGTAACTCTCGATGCGGTCAAGGTAGGTGTTTTGTAAAAGGGTCAAAAACGCCTCGGAAAAACGCTCCTGTTGGGCCGGGGAAAATTTATCCCAGTTGGTGGCCAGGGCCCGGCGGGAAAGTTCCTTGGCGTCGAAAATGCCCTGGACCGTCTTGACGAGCTTTTCGCGCATCACGGGCTTGGTGGCCGCGTCCTTGTAGGCGGGATCCTGCAAAAGCAGGATGACCTGATCCACGGAGCGTTGCAGGGTCTCTTTGGGGGCCTCGGCCCAGGCCGTGGCCGGAAACAGGACCAGGATCGCGAAGAGAAAGGAGAGTCGTTTGAAATCACATATCATGCCGGTCAACCTCGGAATGGTTTCACGGGGAGGCCTTTGGCGTCGCCGCAGGTTATTTTACGCCTCCAAAGACGTATTTGCCGATCAGGTCCGTAAGGTCCACGGACGACTCTGTTTCCACCAGCATGCCCCCGGGTTGGACGAAAACTCCCGAACCGCCCGGAGAAACCTTAACGTATTTGTCGCCGATAAGCCCGCTGGTCTTGATGGACACGATGGCGTCGTCCGTCAGACGAACGTCATTTTGGATGCGAAGCTCCACCACGGCGGCATTGTCCCCCGGGTCGAGCCCGATGGAGGCCACCTTTCCCACGCGCACCCCGGCCATTTCCACGTAGGCCCCGGTTCCCAGCCCCGTCACGTCGCTGAAACGGGCGTACACATGATAGTCGTTCCCACCGAAAATTTCCATTTTTCCCAGTTTGACGGTCAGATAGGTGACGCACAAAAGACCCGCCAGGACAAAGATGCCGACGGCCGTCTCAATGGTGTATTTTTTCATGTCGCACGGTTGTACGGTCATCCCGCCCGGCTTGCAAGGACCGCGTCGGCGGTCCCGGGGTTTAGAGTAAAAAGGAGGTTACGGCGTAATCCGCCACCAGGATCGAGACGCAGGACACGACCACCGCCGAGGTGGTGGCCAGACTGACTCCCTTGGCCCCGAAGCCTCCGGGCCGCATATGGGCGAAATAGCCCTGGTAGCAGCACACGGCGGCCACCAGGAGGGCAAAAATCAGGGATTTGACGAACCCGCCGCTGACGTCGGCCAGAACCACCGAGGCGTCGATGCGCTGGAAATAGACCCCGGGGTTGATGCCCAACATGGTCACGCCGGTCAGGTAGCCGCCCAGGATGCCGATGACGTCGAAGATGGCCGTGAGCAGGGGAAAGGAGATGATCGCCGCGGCCAGACGCGGGGCGATGAGATAGCGCATGGGATCGATGTCCATGGTCGTTAGGGCGTCGATCTGCTCGGAGATGCGCATGATGCCGATTTCGGCGGCCATGGACGAACCGGCCCGGCCGGTGATCATGATGGCCGTCAGGACCGGCCCGAGTTCGCGGATGATGGACAGGGCCACGGCCGCGCCCAAAAGCCCCTCGGAGCCGAATTTGACCAGGGTGTAATAGCCTTGCAGGCCAAGGACCATGCCTGTGAACAGCCCGATGAGCGCGATGACGGAAATGGATTTGACGCCGATGAAATAGACCTGCTGGACGATTTTTCCGATTTGCAGGGGCAGGGTGAAGATGTGGCGCAGCCCCAGCACGGTGAAGATGGCCAGGCCCCCGAGCTCGGAAATGCCGTGAATGGTGGCGGCGCCGAGACGGGCCAGGGGATTTTTTGGGGCGAAGACGCCGGTGGCGGATGGTTGCGTCATGGTGCGGTGTCGATCCCGGGCGACTTTCTAAGACTTTCATACGGTTGATGCGAAAGACCGACCTCAGACTAGCATTGTTTTGCGTCCAGGAAAAGCATGCGTGGGGGGGATATCCGGAAAAGATGAGCCTTTCCCGGCCTCGCCGCCGCTTTCGTGTTCAGGAGCATGCAAGCCGGATGCCGAAAAAATGAGCGTCCCTCCGGCGAGGGCCTTTGGGGCTGCGGACACAGTCGGGAGTCTCGAAAAGCACGAGCGGGTTGCGGCAAGGCCCGCGCCGTAGGCGAGGGGGGGACGCCATTTTGCCCGGCGGCCTGGCCGTCGACGGCGCGCAACCCCGGTTTTGACAAACCGGGGTTGCGCCATCAGGTAAAACGTCCCTCCGGGGGGGGGGCGTTGCCGAGGCGGGGCCTAGTTGGCCTTGACGGGCGCCCCGGGTTTGGCCGGGGTGGTTCCGGCCGGGGCGGGCTGGGGCGTCGCCGTCGTGGCGGCGCCAGCCTCGGCCTTGGCCGGGGCCTTGGCCGCCTTGCCCAGGGTGGCCGGATCGGACTGGCCCGGGTGGCAGGAGGCGCAAAAGACGCCCAGATCCTTGCCGTTATTGGTGTTTATGGTGAGGTATTTGTAGTTCTGGTTGGACGGATGAGGGTCGTGGCAGCCCACGCAGGTCAGCAGGCCCTTGCGCAGCATGGCCTCGGGCACCTTGAGCTTTTTGGGGGCCACGCCCGTGGGGTGGGAGTTTTTGAGCATGATGGGCGTGATGCCGCTTTTGTCGTTGTGGCACCCCAGACACAGGGCGTCCACCTGGGCCGGATCGAGCTTGCCGCCAAACGCCGTGGACTGTTCGGCCAGGGGGGCCACGCTGAAGATGAAGGCGCCCTTGGATGCATGCACGCTGTGACAGTCCTTGCAATCCACGTCGTGGCCCACAGCCAGGGCCGGGCTGGAACAGAAGATCGCCCCGCAGGCGAAAATCGCCACCGCCATGCGTTTCATGAATCCCTCCTCCGTAAGCGTGAGACCTCGGGCCAAGGCCGATGAAAACACCCTTTTTGCGGGTTGTTACACGGCATGGCGAGGTGCATCAAGCAGGGATCGTGAAAAAAATCACCTTTCCCGACCGCCCTCCCGGCGGCGTCAGCGCGACGGCACGGACCCAAGCGGCGCGCGGCGGTCTTTGACGTAGGAGTTCCCGGGCCGGGACTTGGCGTATTTCTTCACCTCGGCCACCCGCCCGCTGAGCTCCTCCATGGTGAAGGGGTGGGCGAAGGCGCAGTCCAGATAGCCCAAAGACAGGGACATGAGGGGAAAGTCCCCCTCCCGGCCGTCGCGGCCCCGGCCCACGATAAAGCCCCTGGCCCGGTCCTCGGAGGTATAGAGATCCGGGGCGGCGGCGTCGAAATGTCGGCAAATGAGACGGCAGATGTCTTCGGCCTGTTTTTGGCCGCACATGATGATGAAGTCGTCGCCGCCCACGTGCCCGATGAAGTCGTCGGGCTCCCCATGGTGGCTGACGGCCTCGCGCAGCACCTCGGCCGCCAGCAGGATGGCCTTGTCGCCGCTTTTGAAGCCGTAGACGTCGTTGTAGACCTTGAAATTGTCCAGATCCACGTAGATGAGGCTCGACGGGATCCCCTCCCGGGAACGGCGGTTGATCTCGGCCTCGATGGCCACGTTTCCGGCCAGCCCTGTGAGCGGATTGGAGCCTTTGGCCAGCTCCACCTGCACCCGGGCCATGCTGTCCAGCATGGTCTGCACCGAGACCGTGCCGAAGAAGGCCCCGCCCTCGGTGACCAGGATGTCGTCATAGATCTTGCGGTGCTCCCGGCGCATGGCCAGGCTGGCCACCTCTTCCAGGGGCCGGTCGCCCTCGACCACCAGGGGGTCGCGGTCCATGAGCTTGACCACCTTGCGGTCCGAGTAGAGGGACAGCCCGAACTGGGTGCTCAGGTGCCGGTCCAGGTTGTAGTTCATGAGGATTCCCAGAGGCCTTTTGCCGTCCACGATGACCACGTTGGCCATGGGCGGGCGATCCTCCAGAAGTTTTTTCACCTCCCGGATGGTGGTCGCCGGACCCACCACCAGGGTCTCCTGGATGAGGTTTTTTACCGGGGTCGAGCACTTGAGCTCGCCCCGGCCCACATCGGAAAAGGAGGCCAGGGCGGGGATATGCGGGGTGACGACAGGTTTGGGAAACCCGGGCCGGGAGAAGTAGTACCCCTGCCCGGCCTGGACCCCCATGGAGGCCAGGGAGGTCAGTTCTGTTTCGGACTCGATGCCCACGGCGATCACTCGGCCTTTGATCTTTTCCCCCAGGCATACCAGGGTCTCCACCATGACCCGGTTGAAGGGGTTGGACTGGATGCCTCCGATGACCGACACGTCGGCCTTGATGTAGTCCGGCCGGATGCGGCACAGGGCCCGAAGCGTCATGTTCCCCGCCCCGATGTCGTCCATGGCCACCCGGATGCCCTTGTCCCGGTACAGTTCGAGTTTCTGCTGGAGGATGTCCAGGTCGCCTGCGGTCTGGCGCTCGGTGAATTCGAACACCAGGTTGTCGGGGTGCAGGCCGTGGTCGCCCAGGTAGTCCGGGATGCCCGCCGGGGTGAACTGGGGGTCGGTGAAGGAGGCCGGATGGATGTTGATGAAAAGCAGTTGCCCGGGCTCCATGGGGCCAAGTCCGGCCACGGCCATTTCAAAAAAGAGCCGCTCCAGGGCGAAGACCTGGCCGATGCTCTCGGCAAAGGACAAAAGGACCAGGGGATCGTGAAACGGCGTGTCCTTGGGGCCGCGCAAAAAGGCCTCGTAGCCCAGGACCGTGCCCGGGGCGAAGTCCACAATGGGCTGATAGACCGGCTGAAGCAGTCTGTCGCGCATGATGGTCAGGAAGAGTTCGTGCAACTTGGCCCGGGTGTCGAGCATCTCCGCCGTGTTTTCGCGCCCCAGGCGCACGGCCCGCAGATAGGCCCCCAGGGCGGCCCGGTCCATGTTCTCCCGGTCGTGACCGGGGGCGATGTCGATGGCGCTGTACCCCATGGCCAGAGGGAGGGAAGGCTCGTCGGGGCCGAAGGCCTGCTGTGCGGCGGCGGACAGGGTCTTTCGTCGGATGTCCGGATAGGCCTTGGCCAGGACGGCCTCGCGGCCCGGGGGATGGGCCAGGATCATGACCGCCCCGGTCGGCCCGGCGGTGAAAAGCGCCACGGGACGGCAATCCGGAACCTCGTGCCGCAGGGCGTTTCTTGCGGCCTCCACCAGGCATTCCATGACGAAAAGCCCCTGGCTGGGGCCGCTGGCCCCCTGCAGGAAGGCCGTCTCCGGCATGCCCAGGGTCAGGATGCCGAGGCCTTCGCTTTCGGCCTCCTCGCGGAGCACGCCCCACACCTCGTCCGGGAGAAACCGCCGGACCTTGCCAGCCAGGGCGTTTTTTTCCAGGGTTCGGTTTTTTTCGAGCATTCCTTTGAACATGAGCGACGAGGCTATTTCAGGATGATTCATGGCGTCACCTCCTTAAGGAAGCGTCCTTGAATACGTGTCCGGGCCAGGGGTGTCGGGTAAGGGCGAACGGGACGCGGCGCCATCCACCACGGACTCGAAGGGCCCGGGCCGGGCGAAGCGGTAGCCCTGGCCCAGGCGGCAGTCCATGGCCACCAGCCGTTCCCATTGGACATCCGTTTCGATGCCTTCGGCAATGACCGACATGTCCAGGTTCTTGGCCAGGGCCAGGATGGAATGGACGATCTTGCCGTTTTTGTCTCCGATCTGGCCCAGCCCGCTGATGAAGGAACGGTCGATCTTGAGGGTGTCGAAGGGAAAGGCGTGCAGATGGCTTAAAGACGAATAACCCGTGCCGAAATCGTCCATGGACAGTCCCACCCCGAGTTCGCGCAGACTCTCCAGAAGCAGGGCGGCCTGGCCGGGATTGGCGGCGATGGCGCTCTCCGTGACCTCCAGTTTGAGCAGGTCCGGGGCCAGGCCGGTGTCGGCCAGCACCCGGCTGATGTCCGCCACCAGCCCCTCGTGGTCGAACTGCCGCACGGAGAGGTTCACGGAGACGAAAATGGCCTCCTGCGGCCCGGCCTTTGCGTTGAAGGCGGCCACCCGGCGGCAGGCCTCGGCCAGGACGAAGCCGCCGATGTCCACGATGAGTCCGGTTTCCTCGGCCATGGGCACGAATTCCATGGGGGCGATCAGCCCTCGGGTGGGGTGCCGCCAGCGGACCAGGGCCTCGACGCCCACGGTTCGGGACGGGGCCAGGGACAGGATGGGCTGGTAGTGGACTTCGAATTCGTCCCGGTCCACGGCCTTGCGCAGATCCGTCTCCAGGGCCAGGAGGCTGACGGCCTGCTTGTGCATCCGGGAATGGAAGACCCGGTAGCCGCCCTTGCCCCGGGCCTTGGCCTTGAACATGGCCGTGTCCGCGTCGCGCACGATCTGGTCCGGGTCGGTGTAGTCCGCCGTGCTGTAGACGATGCCGATGCTGGCCGAGGCGAACACCTCGCCCTCGTCCATGGCGAAGGGCCGGGTCAGGGATTCCCGGATGCGCTCCGCCACCCGGATGGCCTGCCGGTCGTCGTCGATCTCGTCGAGCAAAAGGATGAATTCGTCCCCTCCGAAGCGGGCCACCGTGTCCACGCGGCGCAGGCAGTCCGCGATCCTGCGCCCGATCCTGGCCAGGAGCCGGTCGCCCACGGAGTGGCCGAGGGAATCGTTTATGAGCTTGAAGCGGTCCACGTCCACGAAGAGCACGGCGAACTGATAGCCCTGCTTGCGTTTGATGCGTTCGATGGCGTGGGTCAGGCGGTCCAGAAAAAGCGCCCGGTTGGGCAGTCCGGTCAGGGCGTCCAGGAAGACGTGGCGTTTGAGCTGTTCCTCGAAGGCCTTGCGGTCGGTCACGTCCCGGCAGTTGAGGATGATGCCGGACACGGCGTCGTCGGTCAGGCAGTTGGTGGCCGTGGCCTCCAGGGAGAGAGGGGAGCCGTCGCGCCGGAAGCGCCGGAATTCGAAGGAGGGGCTGTCGCCGGGATGGGCCGCGACGGCCTTGAGGATACCCTCGAACATGGTGCGGTCGTCGGGGTGCATGTGCTGTTCGAAAAACGTCCCGGCGGTCTCCTCAATGCTCAGCCCCAGGCATTTGGCGGCCGAGGGGCTTTCGTGGAGGATGCGGCCCTGGGCGTCCACGATGGTGATGATGTCCGTGGATTTTTCGATGATGGAGCCGTGAAAGCGTTCCCGGCGGACCAGTTCGTCCATGGCCCGGCGCTGGCGGGTGACGTCGCCGCCCACGCAAAGAATCCCCGTGGCCACGCCGTTTTCCAGGATGGGCCGGTTGGCCCAGGACACGAAGACCCGTTCCCCGTTTTTGCGCAGGTTCTCGTTTTCGCTTTCGGGGTAGCGCTCGGGGTGGGCGCAGACGGCGCGGAAAAAGGCTGCCAGATCGCGTCCCGAGGAATCCACGGGGGGGAGGATGGTCTCCAGGGCGCTTTTGCCGACCAGTTCCTCCCGGGAGAATCCGAAAAAGCGCTGGGCGAATTCGTTGGCGAAGGTGATGCGGCCCGTCCGGTCCAGGCGCAGTATGATGCAGTTGGTGAGCTCCACGATCTCCCGGTAGCGTTCCTCACTGTCCTTCATGGGGGTCACGTCGCGCACCACGGCCAGGACGGAACTGCCCGCCAGGGGGGTCAGGGTGGCGGAAAAATGGCGACGCACCCGGCCAAGGCGAGATGAAAAATCCACATGCTGCACCCCGCGCTCCTTGCCCGCTTGGGACAGGGCCCGCCAAACGGCGGCCAGGTCTTTTTCATCGAGAAGCCGGGCGATGTTTTTCCCCGCCAGCCGGGCCGGGTCGAACCCTTCGGCATGATAGGCCGTCCGGACAACCCGCAGCAGGCGACCGTCGAGATCCACTTCCAACACCATGCTGCGCATGGCCGTGAGCATGGCCTGCATCTCGTGGCGCAGGCGGCGGGCGGGCCTGGCGGCCATCGAAACGGCTGGGGGGGCGTCGGCCCCGCGCCGGTTTTTGGGGACGACGGCCAGGGTCAGGGCCGAGACGGCGGCGAAGGTGGCGGCCAGGTATTCCCAGGATGTCGCCTGAAACGGCGCGGGCAGGGCGACCAGGGTGGTTTCAAAGGCCCCCATGGCGGCGGCGTGTTTTCCGGTTTCCAAAGCGCCTGCCGGGGTGACGGCGGCCAGCGCCGCCAGCGTCAGGGCGCCTGCGGCCAAAGCGGCCAGGGCGGCAAAGTGGGCGAGGATCGTTCCCGTCATGCGTCGGGGCATGAGTCGTTCTCCCTGCATGCGGTGAAAAACCGGCGATGCGTGTTGGCAACCCGCTTCCTGCCTGAAAAGCGTGGCGACTCTGTGACGGCGGCATGCCGGTCCCGTGTTTCCGGGCCTTTTGGGGAATGCCGTCTGGCGCGAAACAGGGTGTTGACTGCTTAAACCATGTGGTTTAACCATACGGTTACATCGGGAGGAAACGACATGGATGAAAAACTGGCCGTCAGGCGACGCATCCTGGACGCCGCCGCAGAGAGTTTTTCCCGGGAAGGATTCGCCGGGGCGAGAGTGGAGCGCATCGCCAAGGCCGCCGGGGTGAACAAGGCCGGGCTCTACTACCATGTGGGCAACAAGGCCCGGCTGTTTGAAGAGGTGATGGTGGAGCTTTTTTCCCAGATGGCCGACCGCCTGGAGGCGGCCATGGCCGCCGCCGAGAGCCCCGCGCAGAGCCTGGACATCCTGGTGCGCGCCCTGGCCCAGGCCTTCGAGGATGGCCCGGCCCAGGCCCGGATCATGCTCATTGAGGTGGCCCGGGGCGGGCTGAACGTTTCCGAGAAGGTCATGCATCAGGTGGAGCGGGTGTTCCTCTGCACGGCCCAGGCCGTTCGCCGTGGCGTCGAGGGCGGCCAGCGCTTGCCGGAAAATCCGTTTTTCGTGCATATGTGCATGGTGGGGAGCCTGTCCCTGTTCGCGCTGTCCGGGCCCATACGGGCGAGGGTGGCCAATATGGGGCTGGGCAGAAGAAACGGGATCGACCCCACTGCGCCCCTGGGCGAGATGGCGGAGTTCCTGGTCGGGCTGTTTCAGCGGGGACTGGCCGTCCCGCCGCCCAAGGCGCAAGAGGAGAAACGTTCATGCGATGCGTAGCGGCCGTCCGGAAGGCGTGCGGGCTTGCGGCCCTGGCCGTGGCGCTTTGCGCCCTGGCCGGATGCAGTCAGGCCCCCTCGGATGTCCTGCCCGGATATGTGGAGGGGGAGTTCGTCTACGTGGCCTCCATGCTGGCCGGGCGGCTCGACGCCCTGCCCGCCGTCAAGGGCGGTCGGATCGCTGCGGGGGCGCCCCTTTTCGTCCTGGAGCACGACTACGAGCAAAAGGCCCTGGACAAGGCCGAGGCCGAACTGGCCAGGGCTCGGGACAACCTGCGCGATGCGGAAAAAGGCCTGCGCCCCGAGGAGATCGACCAGCTTACGGCCTCCCTGCGGCGCGCCCGCTCGGCCCTGTCCCTGGCCGAGATCGAACACTCCCGGCGAGAGAACCTCTACGCCTCCGGCTCCGTCTCCAAGGAGGAGCTGGACAAGGCCCGCACCGAGCACGAAAGCAGCCAGGCCCAGGTGCATGAGTTTGAGGCCAAGCTGGCCACGGGGAAGCTGCCCCAGCGCATCGACCAGATCATGGCCGCCCGGGCGGTGGTGGACGCGGCCAAGGCCGGTGTGGCCCAGGCACGGTGGAGCCTGGACCAGAAGATCCAGGCTGCGCCGGTCTCGGGACTGGTCTTCGACATCCTGCACTACGTGGGTGAGTGGGTGGCGGCGTCAAGCCCCGTGGCGGTCCTTCTGCCCCCGGAGAACGTCAAGGTCCGCTTTTTCGTCCCCGAGGCGCTGGTGGCCTCCATCCGGCCCGGCCAAGGCGTCCTGGTGGCCCGGGACGGCCTCCCCGAACCCGCCGAGGCCGTGGTGGATTACGTGTCCACCCAGGCCGAATATGCCCCACCCGTCATTTTCAGCCAGGGATTTCGGGAAAAGCTGGTCTTTTTGGTGGAGGCCCGTTTCGCCCCCGAGGTGGCCCTGACCATGCACCCGGGGCAGCCCGTGGACGTCCGCCTGACCGCCTCAGTCCCGGGAAAGTCGCAGCAATGAGCGCCGCCGCCCCGGTCATCGATGTCCATGAACTGACCAAGGTCTTCGGCAAAAAGACCGTGGTGGACAAGGTGTCGCTTTCCGTCCGGGAGGGGGAGATCTACGGTTTCCTCGGTCCCAACGGCTCGGGCAAGACCACCACCATCCGCATGCTGTGCGGGCTTTTGCGCCCAGACGGCGGCAACGGAACCTGCCTGGGCCACGACGTGCTCACCGAGTCCGAGCTGATCAAGCCCCATGTCGGCTACATGGCCCAGCGCTTCAGCCTGTACGGGGACTTGAGCGTGCGGGAAAATCTGGAGTTCATCGCCCGCATGTACGGCGTCGCGAACCGCCGCCAGGCCGTAAACGACACCATGGAGCGCATGAATCTGGCTGGCTTTGCCGTCACCCTGGCCGGAAATCTCTCCGGCGGCTGGAAGCAGCGCCTGGCGTTGGCCGCCTGCATGATCCACTCCCCGAAACTCCTGCTTTTGGACGAACCCACGGCCGGGGTCGATCCCACGGCCCGGCGCGATTTCTGGGACGAGGTCCACAAGCTGGCCGGGCAGGGCATCACCGCGCTTATTTCCACCCACTACATGGACGAGGCCGAACGCTGCCACCGGCTGGCCTACATCGCCTACGGCAAACTCCTGACCACCGGGACAGCCGCCGAAATCGTGGCCAGGGAGAATCTGGCCACCTGGGAGATCTCCGGACAGGATCTGTATTCCCTCATCGACGGCCTGCGCGCCCTGCCCGGGGTGGAGCAGGTGGTGGCCTTCGGGGTCACCCTGCATGTCAGCGGCAAGGACGCCCGGACCATGGAAGAACATCTGACGCCCTTTTTGGCGGGCAGGGCCACGGCCGCACGCATCGCCTCGAGCCTGGAAGAGGTGTTCATCAGCCTCATGCGCGGCACGAAGCCGTAAACGGAGAACGGGGGGAAACTTTGTG
>NZ_JAZHDB010000162.1:0-52948 GCF_036584575.1 Desulfolutivibrio sp. | reverse complement strand
GCAGCGCGATGCGGCCCGGGGAAACGCGTTTTCGGGGATGGCGACCCACGTCCCGGGGCAGGACGAGGGACTGGCGGAAACGCCGGGCGGCAGCGCGAAGCGTTGCTGGCGTCCGGCGGTCTCCGGCGGCCCCGAGGCCGGTACAACGCCCAGGCCTCTTGCCTCTTTTGCTCCCCGACGCTGGCCCGAAACCGACAGACCGGACGAGGGACTGGCCAAAAAACCGGACGACAGCACGAAGCAGTGCTGTCGTCCGGTTTTTTCGGGGGTGAGATATCCGAAATACGAGGCTTTTTCCCCTTCGCCCGCTTCGCCGGGATCAAAAAAATGTCCTGAGCCGGGCGAGGATTGTCCACAAAAAGCTGGAATGACCGGTGGTTTCTGGGTTGAGGCAAAGCAGAGGACTTGACAGGATAGTTAGGTATGCTTACAAACACCCCATGGATGCGCAACAAAATCAGTTTGAATACATGCTGGAAGCACTAATGCAATTTGTTGACGCTGTAAACGAAAGACACGCTGGTGGAGTGTTTTTCGGATCGAAACAGCGTCTCTATCCTGCTGAGATTCATACAATTGTGGCCATTGGAAACAATCCAGGGATAGGTTTGACCAAACTTGCTGAAAAATTAAGTATAGCTAAACCAACTCTATCTGATCGTATACGAAAGCTTGTTGATAAAGGATTTGTGGTAAAGGATAAAAATTCTACAGACCAAAAAGCAATGATGCTACGGCTTACGGAAGAAGGCAAAAAAGCTGAAAAGCATCATGAAATGCACCATCTTAAGATGTACGAGGTATTTAGGAAATATTTTGGTGATGATACGGCTGTAAAAATCAACCTGTTTACAAACACATTCAAGGAACTCGCAAAATTTGAAGAGGAAACGGCTAAAAAGGAATAATTTTTTAGTTTTTTGTTAGCATCACTAACAACCATGGAGAATCACATGCACATCGCGATAGTGTTTTTCTCGGCAACAAACAACACGAGGACAATGGCCGAAATAATAAAAGATCGATTTATAGATTTAAACGCGAAGATTGATCTATATGATGTGACCACAGAGGAGGCTAGGACAACTAATCTGGATATATCCACATACGATGCCGCTGTTTTCGGTTTTCCAGTTCATTCTCTTCGCGCCCCAAAATTGATTCGTCAATGGCTTGGGACATTGAATGGAAATGGCATGAAATGTAGTATGTTTTTCACTTACGGTGGGTTTATGGTCCACCCCTCCCATTTCTCCACAGCGGAAATACTTAAAAAGAGGAATTTTACCGTCGTATCTTCAGCGGAATTTCCAGGTAAGCATACCTACAATCTGGCAGGTTGGAACGCCTTCCCGGATCGCCCAGACAAGCGCGAATTTGAACTTGCGAAAATATACGTCGAAGCTACTTATCGTCGTTTTACTGGAGAAGATACAAATATTCTATCAAGACTTGATCAAAATATTTTTAGTGAGGAGCAGCTCGATAATTTCGAAAAATTACGTTACAAAATAATAACCACACTCCCGACAAGATCAGGACAAGATTGTTGCATGTGCGGGATGTGCGAAAAATTATGCCCAACACAAGCAATGGATTATATTCTTGGAGTAGCAAATCCCGAGCTCTGCATCGCATGTCTTCGCTGTGTTGCTATTTGCCCTGAAGAGGCTCTAAAAACAAACGATACTCGCCCATCATGGAATAGGAAACTCTCAATGAGTAATACTTCTGAAATAAAATTGAACAGTCAGAATGGCAAAATATACCTTTGAGAATACATATGAACCAAGCATTTCTAAATTTTCATATTGGAGATTTTCAATGTTGTCTTATTTCTGATGGTATGCATTCTGTACAGTGAGAGTATTCACCTGACATTGCCGCCCCCGGCGGTCCCAAGTCCGGTACGCGGCCTCCCTCCTCCCTTCGCAGGAAACCGACAAAACCACTCCCGCCATTGCCTTTCCCGCGCTTTTCCCCATATACTGCCCAACCATCACAACGCCCTTCCCCAGTCGTTTCGGGCAAACCGACCCAACGAGAATCCCATGGACGACCGAAACGACGACACCCTCCACCTGGCCCAGGCCAAGGCCCGCATCCACGAACTTGAGGCCGAAAACGCAACCCTGCGCGAAAGCTCTGATCGCTACGCCACGCTGCTCAACGAGGCCCCCCTGCCCATCATGGTGCATGCCGACTACCGCATCGTGTTCATCAATCCGGCGGCCGTGCGGGCCTTCGGCGGCGACTCTCCGGAGCAGTTCCTTAACCGCTACGTCCTGGACATCCTTCCGAAAGAACGCCGCGAGCTGGCCCGGCAGCGCATCGAAAATCTCTACGCCAAAAAAGGCCATTTCCCCATGATCTCCGTCCAGTATTACCGTCTGGACGGCAGTCCCTTCGAAGCGGAGATCATGGCCACCATGGCCGACTGGAAGGGCCGCCCGGCGGGACAGGCGATCTTTCGGGACGTGACCGAGGAGCGTCGCACCCGTGACGAACTACGGCACAGCGAGGAGAAGTACCGCCTGCTGGCGGAAAATGCCGCGGATGTCATCTGGACGGTGAACGCCGAAGGACAGTTCACCTACATCAGCCCATCGATTCAAAAACTGCGCGGCCTGACCTCCGAGGAGGCCATGGCCGAGACGATCCCCCAGACCATGACCCCGGCCTCCTACGCCGAGGTGCTCCGCCAGTCCGAGGCCCACGCCCGCAAAGGCGGCCGGGACGACCTGCACCTGGAGGTCGAGCAATACCACAAAGACGGCTCCACGGTCTGGGTGGAGATGGTCATCCGGCCCCTATTCGACGTTGGCGGAGGCAAGGCCGGATTCGTCGGCGTCTCCCGCGACGTCACCCGCCGCCGGGCCGCCCAGGAGGCCCTACGCCAAAGCGAGGAACGCTTCCGGGCCTTTTTCGACAACGTGGAGGACATGATCTATTATCAAGGACTTGACGGCAGCCTGGCCATGCTCAACCGGGCCAGTTCCTTCATCACCGGCTATCCCGCCGCAGACTTCGAGAAAGACCCCCAATTATGGCGGCGCATCATCCACCCCGACGACGTACGCGACGCCGACGATTTTTTTTGCCGCTATCCCGACGGCGTGCCGTATTACGAAGTCACCTACCGGCTGCGCGCCAAGGACGGCCAGACCAAGTGGATCGAATCGCGCATGTACGGAGCCAAAGACACGTCGGGGAAATACGTCGGCTATCACTGCATCGACCGGGACGTCACCGAGCGCACGGCCTTGGAGCGTTCCCTCGTCGAGGCCCGGGACCGGGCCGAGGAGGCCAGCCGGGCCAAAAACGCCTTCCTGGCCACCATGAGCCATGAGATCAGAACGCCCCTAAACGGCATCATGGGCATGCTCCAACTTGCCGAGTTCACGGAACTTTCCGCCGAGCAGGAAGACTACCTCGCCGGCGCCCTCACCTCCTGCCGCAACCTCATGCACGTCTTAAACGACATCCTGGACATCGCGCGCATCGAGGCCGGGGCCCTGGGGCTTGTAACGGAGGACTTCCCCCTGGCGGCGGTGGTTGATCCGGTCATGGAACTGGCGGCGGGCGAGGCCCGGCGCAAGGGACTGGCCCTGACGGCGACGGTCGCCCCGGATGTCCCGGACACCCTGCGCGGCGATCCCGGGCGGCTTCGCCAGGTGCTCTTCAACCTGGTGGGCAACGCCTTGAAATACACCGAGGCGGGCGCCGTGCATATGGAGATCTCCCATTTGCCGTCTTGTCCGCTCCCCGGCGGGGTGTGCCTGTATGTGGCCATCGCCGACACCGGCATCGGCATCCCCGAAGACATGTTGGCGCACATTTTCGAGCCCTTTACCCAGTTGGAGACGGTGTTTTGCCGCAAGCACGGCGGATCGGGGCTTGGCCTGTCCATCGTGCGTCGTCTGCTTTCCCTCATGGGGGCCGCCTGCGCGGTGGAATCCCGGGAAGGACAGGGGACCGTCTTTTATCTGTCCATACCGCTCATGCGAAGCCCGGCGGGCCTTTCCCAGGGCGCCCCGGCGCTGTGCCCGGAGACGTTTCATGCCCGAATCCTGGTGGCCGAGGATGACCCCGTGAACCTGTTCACCACCCTCCGTTTTCTGGAAAAGCTCGGGCATGCGCCGCGCGGGGCCGCAGACGGCCAGGAGGCCCTGGCTCTGTTGCGCTCGGAACCCTTCGACTGCGTGCTCATGGACATCCAGATGCCGGGACGCAACGGCCTGGAGACCACCCGGGACATCCGGTCCTCCACGTCCGGGGAGTTCGATCCGGCTATCCCCATCGTGGCCCTGACCGCCCACGCCATGTCCGGCGACCGGGAGACGTTTTTGGCGGCCGGGATGGACGCCTACCTGTCCAAACCCGTGGACGTGGAGGCCTTGCGGCACACTCTGGACGCCGTCCTTTGCCGCCGCGTAAAGGGCTTCGTGAAAGCGTCGCCGACCCTTGCCGACGACAAGCCGTCCGAGGGTTGATGGTTTCCCCCGAATGGATCACTATGGTCCTCGCCATGGCCAGAAATCCCCTGCATTCCCACGTCGTTTTCCGACGCGACCCGGATCTGCCCGGGTTCGAGGTCCGCTATTCCCGATACGGCGGCTACGCCTTCCGCAAGCACACCCATGCCGCCTATTGCGTGGGGGTGGTGGAGTCCGGGGAAAGCGCCTTCTACCTGGACGGGCGCGTCCTGCGCACCAAGCCCGGGGACGTGGTGTGCATCAATCCCGGCGAGGTCCACGCCTGCAACCCCGATCCCGGATCGGCCATGATCTACCGCATGGCCTACATCTCCCCCCTGTGGATCACCCGGGTGGGGGCCGAACTCTTCGGCCCCGAGGCCGGGGCGTTCCGATTCGCCTGCCCCGTGCTTGAGGACCGCGACATGGCCGGGGCCTTCGAGGCCCTGTTCGCCGCCGCGGCCCGGCGGGAGCCGACGGCCGCCGACGTTCTGGAGAAGGAAAGCCTCCTGGTGTCGGCCCTGGGGGCGCTCATGAGCCGGTTTTCGGAGGTCTCGCCGCCCGGCGACACCGGGGAGAACCAGGCGGCCAAGGCCGTGCGGGATCTGCTCGACGCCGACCCGGCGGGCGGACACAGCCTGGAGGATCTGGCCCGGGCCTCCGGGCGCGGCCGGTTCCACACCCTGCGGCTGTTCCGCGAGGCCTATGGCCTGCCGCCCCACGCCTACCGCACCCAACTCCGGGTGGAGCTGGCCAAGACCCTGCTCGCCCGGGGCGCATCCATCGCCGACACGGCCCAGGAGACGGGCTTTGTCGATCAAAGCCACTTCACCCGGGTCTTTCGGGAACACACCGGGGCCACGCCCAACCAATACCAGACCGGCTGAGGCCGCGCCCCCCATACGCAAAAAACGCCTCCGCCACCGCAATATCCTGCCATACGCCTCCCCCGTCCCGGGCTACACCCCGGGCACGACGTGTTTCGGCCGACACCCCGGCGTCACCCGCCCGCACCCTGCGGCCACGGGTTCCGGGGCATGATCCAAATCGCGCCTACTGCCTGAAAAGGAGGATTGCGTGACAAATCGCACGGCATCCGCATTGCCGACGGTGTGCCTGGCCGGGGCCGTCATCCTCTGGGGATCGAGCTTCGTGGCCGCCAAACAGGCCCTGACCGCCTTTTCGCCCCTGGCCCTGGTCTTTGTGCGCATGGCCCTGGCGGCGGCCGTTTTCGCCTGCGCCGGGCCGTTTATGAGGCCCAGCCGCCCGGCCCGCGGTGACTGGAAATGGCTGGCCCTTTTGTGCCTGTTCCAGCCCTGCCTGTATTTCATCTTCGAGAGCCACGCCCTGACCCTGACCACGGCCTCCCAGGCCGGGGTCATCTCGTCGCTGGTGCCGCTTCTGGTCACGGTGGGGGCCAGGGTGTTTTTCGCCGAGCCGCTCTCGCCGCGCATGGTGGCGGGGCTCGTCCTTTGCCTGGCCGGGGTGGCCGGGTTGTCCCTGGGGGCTGGCCATGAGGCCGAGGCCCCCGACCCGGTAGCGGGCAATGTCCTGGAACTTACGGCCATGGCCTGCGCCGCCGGATACATGCTGGTGGTCAAGCATTTATGCGCCCGCCACGACACCTGGCGGCTCACGGCCCTGCAATGCTACGCCGGAGCGATCTTTTTTCTTCCGGCGGCCCTGGCCGCTCCCGCCGACATGTGGCGCGCGGCCGACGCCTCGGCCTGGGCCTCGGCGGCCTATCTGGGCCTTGGGGTGACCGTCGGGGCCTTTGGGCTCTACAACATGGCCATGGCCCGCATTCCGGCCGGACGGGCCTCCATGGCCATCAACCTGGTGCCTCCGGCCGCCCTGGCCGCCGGGGTGTTGTGCCGGGGCGACATCCTCACCCCGGGACAAATGCTGGCCTGCGCGGTTATCGCCGCCGGGGTGCTCCTGGGACGGGCGGGAGGCGCCTCCAAAGCCCGTTTCCGCAAAAAAGCCCGCCCGGCGCAGGGCGCTTCCGGCGCAGAGCATGTCCCTTGAAAAACACACCCCCGGTTCTTCACTGACATCATTTTATCTCGAATCATCCGGCTTCCGGCTTGTATTCTCCATACCTGCACCGCCGCATTTCAACCAGATATGACAAGCTCGCCTTCACATACCTTTCGTTCCTTCATGTGGCGGCGATTTCAATCTGGTTAAGATAAATGTCGACACGGCCCAGTCATGCCCCATCAATTTTATTTCACGAACGCAACACGAGGTGGTCGATTCGCCTCCGCCTGTGAAACAGAAAAGGCAAAAAAAAATATCAGCCACCAATATCATTTGACAAAAAATACTTCGCATGAAATAATAAAAAAATTGTTTAGCTACACTTGCAAATTAATATGTCATATTTGAGGCACTCTATGATAAGTGAATATGACGCTTTCAATGCTACTGGCAAGGCGATTGTAATTGGCAAGTCTGTTACGAAAGCTGTTCACGAATTCATGTGGCCATGTGATGAAAATTTTACAGCTCGTCTTAAATCAATTTTAGCTGAGGTTGAATCAGAGACTCCTTTACCAAGGCACATCACCGCAGAGTGCTTAGGGCTTTTGGTGCGCGACCTAATTACATTCCATAAAGAACAACCTAGGCAGCAATATCAATCTTTAATTAAGGATATAGTTTCATTGTTCGAAAAGTTTACAGATAATTCACTTTCATTGTTCAATAGCGGCATCCCAGTCTACCTAAATAACATTAAAGAAATATGGATATGCTGTGAACCATGCCTTGAACTTTTAAAATCAAATCATTTATTTTACAATCAGCTCATAAGAATTATCTCTACCGATATTGAAAAAATCACTTTTCATTTAAAATCAAAAATATACTATGAAGCGTTGGTAAAATCTCTTGAAAACGAACCCATTATAGCAAGCCCCGCAGACACAATCAACTTTAACTTAATTGAAGAGTTAACAACGAGACCAGTTTATATTTATTTCCAAAAAAACGGGGGCATCTTTGGCGTTGCAGGAAAGTCGCATCCAAATGGAACTTTTAGCGACGGAAAGATAGTACTTGACGTTGACATCCCAAAAGATTGGTTTAGCTTTTTGAATAGAGAATCTCTACACTCTTATATACACGAAATTAAATCAAAATCAAAAGGATAAGACATGAATGATTCTCTTTTATATCTAGTTGCAGTATCCTTGATCGCGTTTGCTCTCCCTGTCTTTGCCGACAAGCTTGGACGGGAATATCTAATTGGGCTGTTACCGATTTATTTACTAACAGGCAATGTACTCGCAGAAAGTTTTATTACATTCGGGCCAATAATAACAAGCTACGCAATCCCCATTTATGCTTCAACATTCCTAATCACAGACATCCTTTCAGAACGTTACGGACGAGAGGAATCAAAGCGCGCAGTTTGGCTTGGTTTTATCGGACAAATATTTTTTGTAATTATGCTGTCGCTCATTCTTTACGCGCCGATAATGCCGGAAAAAAAGCAAGCATTGGAGGCTGCGCTTGGCTTCATGCAACGTTTAATATTGGGGTCTTCTGCTGCTTATATAATTAGTCAGTTTGTCGATGTATGGATTTTTCACGAGATTAAAAACAGAACTGGCAATAAATCGAAATGGCTTAGAAATAACGTTAGTACGGCATTATCACAACTCATAGACACTGCAATCTTTTTAGGCATAGCTTTTTATGGACATCCTCCTTTTGAAACTTTTTCATCATGGTTCCTTTTTGTTATTACAACGTGGATAGTAAAAGTGATTGTTGCTATTATCGATACCCCCTTCTTCTACCTCGCCACTCGAAATGAAAGGAACAAATAGTGAAGGAGAAAGGATTATTCCTTGTAAGCTGTCTTTCAGATAAAAAACACATCGAGAATGGCTTACCGAATGAAATTTTATCTTCGCTTACAATTTTATTTGGCTCTATATATAATATAACAAAACCAAGTTTCAGCACTCTAATGCCCGAAGCATATCGAAATGAGTCTGGTAGTGATCTTGGTTCAACAATTGCCATCTTTAAAATGAAGAAGGACATATCGTATCTTTGTCAAGCAAAATCACTTCTTGTAGAAACTGAAAGAAGATTTTCTTTTGACAATTTTCGTAGATATAACTTAAATCCTGGTATATTTCATAAAGGTTTTTTATTTATGGCTTCTCACAAAAATGGTCCAAGACGAGCACAGCTTTGTAAAGACGTATGGATTGAACCACAACTTAGAATAACAAACAATACAGTCTACCCACTGCCATGGAGCTTTGAAGAGTTTCTTTGTGTACATGTAATCAAAGATATAGATCGCGCTATAAACGATAACTCAGCACACTGGGAATAATCTCCCTTTCTAAAACACACCCCGGTTCTTCACTGACATCATTTTATCTCGAATCATCCGGCTTCCGGCTTGTATTCTCCATACCTGCAGCGCGCACAAGCATTGTCTCAAATTTGAAATATTCAAAAATACAAACCCATGAAAAAATGCTTTCGTAACCTCACCGCTCTTTCGGAATTCCTGAAATTACGCAACATGAGCACGAACGCGTTCCCAGACGAGGCAATTCCCTCTTTACATGTAATGGCATCCCTACTACATGGTGAAGAGTGAGCCGTGCATTCCCGATTCCCGGCCTGCTGCCTGCCGCAACCACACGTTCCCGAGGAGGATGGGCCATGATCGCAGACGAATGGTCGTGCCAGATCCAACGATACTGGAAAAAGGGCAGCCTCCGCCCGCATTCGGGACAGCACGTTGACGGCACGCCGCCCAAAGGCCGATGGCCCCGGCGCATGTTCCTGGCCCTTTTCCTGATCCTTGCGGCCGGGTCGGCCCAGGCCGCCGGTCTGGTCGTGGACCACACGTCCGTCGGCATATTCCCAAGCATTCCCCAAAGCGCCTTCACCGCCGCCCGGCAACAAACCGTGGCCTGGTACACCCACACCTCCCACGGCAGCCAGCTCTACCAGGGGCTGACCATGCTTTCGGAGGACGGATACGCCATCCCGCCGGGTTTTACCGACAACTACGACACCGACCTGGGCAACGCCGAGTGGGACACCCTGACCCGCACCTGGCTGACCGCCCACCCCACGACCACCCTGGTCATGTGGTCCTGGTGCGGGCAGCTCTCCTGGATGTCCAGCACCGAGGTGGACGCCTACCTGGCCAAGATGCAGGCCCTGGAGACCGAATATCCCGGGGTGGTCTTCGTGTACATGACCGGGCATCTGGACGGTTCCGGGCCGTCGGGAACCCTGTATCAGAACAATGACCGCATCCGGAATTTTTGCCGCACCGGCGCCAAGGTGCTGTACGATTTCGCGGACATCGAGAGCTACAACCCGGATGGCGCGTATTTCCCGGACGGGACGGACGCCTGCGAATGGTGCGAAACGTGGTGCGCAGGCCACACCTGCCCCGCCAACTGCACCACAAGCTACGGCGACTGCGCCCACTCCCACTGCTTCAACTGCTACCGCAAGGGACAGGCCACTTGGTATCTGCTGGCCCGGCTGGCCGGATGGAACCCGGCCGGGAGCGTTCCGGTGAACGCCATGCTGCTTTTGTCGGAATGATGGCATGACGGTCGCGAGCGGTGACGCCATCCCGGGCCGTGTGGCTGACGCCACCGAAATAACGGAGGGAAACCGCCATGAGACCCACGTCCATGCACGTCCGGACCAAGCTCCTCATTTTGCTCGTCTTCCTGCTTGTCGCCTGCTTCCCGACTGCGACGCGGTGCGACGACGGCATCATGTTTCCCATCGTCGTCCATAAGCAAAGCACACCAAAAACAACCTACCTCAGCATCCCGTATACGGCCTTCATCGGCCCCCTGAACGCCACCGGCGCCCTTCTCATGACCGGGGCCTGCTGGAGCGACAACAGTTCCATCCTCATCTACCTCGGGGCTCCGGTCATGCTCCCCCATGGGGCCGTCATCAAGGAGCTTCGGGTCGACTATTATCAATACTATCCCACCGACGAGGGAACCTTCAACCTGTTCCGGGTGGACAGCGCCTCCCAGCACACCACTATGGCCTCGCTCAAATGCGGCAGCGCAGGCGGCGGCCGGGTGGCCACCACGGCCATCACCGCCCCTGTGGTGGACAACGCCGACTATTCCTACGTGATCCAGGCCTGGGGATTCCGTTGCGACCGCACGATGGCCATCCGCTCCGTACGCATCACCTATGAAACCCTATAAGGCCGTGCCCGAGGCATAGCCCATGATCCAGGAGCCTGCTCCGCCGAAAAGGCTGCCGGACACCAACATCGCGGGGTGCGTTCCCCTGCACGCGGCATAGGCGGCAGCGCCGCGTCTGTCCCCGGCATGCCCACAATCGTCTCGCACACCTCCCCCCGGCAGCTTTGAGGCTTCCCCTTCACGCCCTCTCGCGGTAAGCTGCCCTCTCTTGCGGCCTCACCAGGTGTGACGCCCGCACCCATGTCCCCGGGGGATCGCGCCACGTCGCGTTTCGCCGCACGGAAAAACCGTCCATGCGCAACAAATTTCTCGGCACCGGGGTGCCCGGCTACAACCCCCTGCGAAAACTCGCGGTCATCCTCTCGGGCCTGCGTTTCGCCATCGTTTACGACCTGTCCGTGGCCTACAAGGTCGTCCTGTCGCTTGGGGTGCTTGTCGCTGCGTTTCTTTTGCGGGCCTGGATGGATTTTTTGCTCATCTTCGTGGCCACGGGGCTGATGCTCATCGCCGAGATCTTCAACAGCACCATCGAGGCCGTCTGCGACTATCTGCAGACCGCCGAGGACCGCAAGATCGGGGCCATCAAGGACATGGCCGCCGCTGCGGCCGGAATCGCCATTTTTCTGTGGATCGTGGTCCTGGGGTACGAAGTCGTGGAGATGATCCTCCATCTGCGCCACAAGCCCCTGTGGATCGTCATCCCCTAACCGGGCCGGGCGACGCCCCGCCCCAAAAACCTGCCAAGAGGACGCCCATGAGTCTCGCCACGACTTCCCGCCTGACCAGCCTGTTTGTGTTGCTCATGATTTTTGCGCTCGCCGGATGCCAGTCCTCCTCCATGCGCGCCGCACCGGCCGCCGGAACGGGATTCGTCCCCATGTCCGAACTTGCGCCCAACCCCGATCTGCCGTTCAACAAGGCCTGGTTCAAGGCCGGAGTGGATTTTTCCTCCTACCACAGCGTCTACGTCCCCGGGGTCAACACCCACTACATGCTGCAGGGCTCCTCCTGGTGGCAATCCAAAATCCACGGCGACCAGATGCAGCAGGACGCCCAGACCGTGGCCGCCTACATGCGCCAGCACCTGATCGACGCCATCAAAAACGATCCGAAAAAACGCTTCCAGGTGGCGGACGCCGCCGGTCCCGGCGTTCTGGTCCTGGACGTGGCCCTGACGGAACTTGTGCCCAGCGACCCGGTCGTCGCGGCCCTGACCATGGCCGCGCCCTACGGATCGGGGATTGCGGTGGAGGCGGCGGCGCGCAAGGCCGGCGACGTGGCCACCGTGGCCTTCGAGGCCCGTCTGATCGACGGCGGCACGGGCGACACCATCGCCATGTTCGCCGACCGGGAAACGGCCAAGGCCGCCTACATCGATTTCAACGCCCTGACCTGGTACAGCGAGGCCCACGTGATCATCGGCGAATGGTCCACCCAGTTCGTGGCGGTCCTGGAGCGCCAGCCCGGGGAAGTGGTCAAGCCCGCCCCGTCCTTCTCCATCCTGGCCTGGTAGGCGCAGCGCCCCGGCCTCGGCCGCCCTGCCCCGGCCCCTGTGTCCCGGCCACGGGATCTGCGTGTCCGGGGTGTGCGGCGATCGCGGCGCCACGCGTCTGCTCCGTCACGCCTCGTGGCGCATTTGGCCAGGGAGCAACGCAACGCCCCCGCCCGGCAGCGGCGACCGGACGGGGGCGTTCGTATTCCTGGCGGCGTCGGCGCCGCCCGGGGTCAGTCCCCGGGCCGGAAGGTGACGAGCAGATCCTCGCCCAGGCGTTCCGTGGCGATGGTGCGCAGGCGCAAGGCCTGCTCCATGGTCTCGGCCCGGCGACCGGAAAAAAGCGGCACGGCCAATTCATCCCCCAAGATCTTGGGGGCGAAAAACAGCAGAAATTCATCGGCCAGGCCCGCCGCCAGCAGGGACAGCCCCAGCCTGCCGCCGCCCTCGCACAGCACGGTATGGCATCCGGCCTCGGCGCGAAGAATCGCCAGGGCCGCCGGAAGCGACAGTCTGCCGGGTTCGCCCACGGCCATGACCCGCACGCCCGTCTCGCGCAGGCCTACGGCGATGTCGGAGGCAGCGACGGCGGAGTCCGTGAGAAAAATCGTCTGTTCCGGACGCTGGCGCAAAAGCGTCACCTCCGCCCCGGGCTCGGGAAGCCGACTGGTCAACACCACGGCCAGGGGATTTTTGGCCCAGTCCGGGGCCGGGGAGAGGCGAGGGTCCAGGCCCGGGTCGTCGGCCCGGAAGGTCTCGCCGCCCACCAGCACGGCGTCGCAGCGGGCCCGCAGTTCATGCACCCGGCGTCTGGCGGCCTGGCCGGTGATCCACTGGGAATGCCCGGTGCGGCAGGCGATGCGGCCGTCCAGGGTGGCGGCCAGTTTGAGCTGCACAAAGGGCCGGGTGGTCGTCTTCCAGACCAAAAAATCCGCTATCATGTCCCGGCATTCGCGCTCCAGCACCCCCACGGCCACGGCCACGCCGCGCTCGCGCAAAAACGCCGCCCCATTCCCGGCCACGTCGGGGTTGGGGTCGGGGCAGCCCACGTAGAGGCGTTTGATTCCGGCCTCCAAAAGGGCCCTGGTGCAGGGCGGGGTCTTGCCATGGTGGTTGCAGGGTTCAAGCGTCACGTACATGGCGCAGGCCGCCGGATCGACGCCCTTTTGCCGGGCGTCGTCCAGGCAGGCCACCTCGGCATGCGGGCCGCCGCACCGCTCATGCCGCCCGGCGGCCACCACCTGGTCATCCTTCACCAGGACCGCGCCCACGGCCGGGTTGGGGGCCGTCAGTCCCCGCGACTTCGCGGCCTGGGCCAGGGCCTCGCGCATGAAGCGCGCGTCACGATCCGAAAGTACCGGTGAGCAGTTCAAAGCCGATCCCCGCTTCCGCCACCATGGCCTCGGAGAGTTCGTCCGGATAGGCCTGGGAGAAGAAGATGTGTTTGACCTTGCAGTTGATCAACATTTTGGCGCAGATGAGGCAGGGCTGGGTGGTGCAGTAGATGTCCGCGCCCTCGATGCTGATGCCGTGGACGGCGGCCTGGATGATGACGTTTTGTTCGGCGTGCAGGCCGCGGCACAGTTCATGGCGCTGCCCGGAGGGGATGCCGAGCTTTTCCCGCAGGCAGCCCACGTCCAGGCAGTGGGCAATGCCCGAGGGCACGCCGTTGTAGCCCGTGGCCAGGATGCGTTTGTCGCGCACGGCCACGGCCCCGACCTTGCGGCGCAGGCAGGTGCTGCGCTCGGCCACCAGGTGGGCGATGCGCATGAAGTAGTCGGGCCAGGGGAGTCGGTTGTCCATTCGTATGGCCTTTGGCGGCAGGCGTCATGCCGGTTTCGTGGCAGGCGTCATGCCGGTTACGTGGTGGTTGCGCAGGGTCAGCCCTTTGACCTGCCGCGAGGCGTTTTCGCCGTCCGGGACGCATGGTGCGACCGAACGGGCGACGGCTCGCCCGGGTTGGCGGCGGCGCCAGACTTGGCGGATTTTCGGGCCATGTCAAGCCCCACTCCGACGAGTCCGTGTCCGGGGCCCCCGGCAACGCGCCTGTACGGCTTGGCGTCACCCCTTCCGCTCTCTTCTGCGAAACGCACGCCATGTGCATTTTGGCATGGGAAAAGGATATCCCCGGCACTTCATGCCCAACCGTTTCGTCAGACCTGACGGCACGGCCCCGGATGCGGACGGACGACGCATTGGGCAAAGTATATTGCATGATCCCGTGGCATGCTGTAGAGAAACAGTGATAAAGCAGGCTTACGGGGCGGCGCTGCGGACTGTCTTGGCGCGTGCGGCAAAACCACTCCATATCCCGGGCGGCGTACCATGGATTTTTAGAACAGATCACCTGCCTGATAGAAGCCGCAAAAAAATCCCGTCCGGGAATCCCCACATGGAGGGAACCGTTTTTTCCGGCTTCGCCTGAGGCGCGACCGGGTGAAGACGCAGACATTATGGACACGATCGTTCGCAAAAAAATACGCTTTTTCTACTACACCGCCGCCCTCGTGACCATGGCCGTGGTGGCCCTGGCCGTCTCCGTCCCGTATTTCATCGACTCCCGGAAAAACTACGACCTGCTCATTTCCGAGATAGAAAACTCCATCATCTTCTGGCACCAAGCAACGCTGAAACAAAGCGTCACCCGTACGATAAGCGAAATCGAGACGATACGTTCGCTCACCCGGGCCGAGTTTCAGGCCCTGTGCGACGCCCAGGCCCGGGCCTTCTCCCGTCTGGACGCACAGGACGTCAAAGCCCTGGCCGCGCCCCGACATGAAGGCTCGCCCCACCCGCCAGGCACGCCCTTGACCCTGGCCGACGCCGGAGTGGTGATCAGCGAACTGGCCACAGGGCGGGTGGTCTGGACCAACGGTCGCCAGGACGCCGATGCCTTCGCGCAGGACGGACCCGGCGAGGGGACCGCCTATCCCGTGACGGCCACGGCCCCCCTGCCCCAGGGGATGGCCGTTACCCTGTTTTTTCGGGCCGCGTCCCTGGACGCCCTGGCCAAGGCACGGGCCAAGGCCCTTATCCGCGCCGTGCGCTTCGACCAGGGCAGGTACATCTGGGTCAACGAGATCAAAAACTACGCCGGCGGCGACAATTACGCCGTCCGCGCCGTGAATCCGAACCTTCCGGAGACGGAGGGCAACCCTCTTTCCACCAATACGCCGGACATCCATGGCAATCTTCCGTACAAGGAGGAACTGGAGGGAATAAACAGGGACGGCGAGCTGTATTTCAAATACTACTTCAAAAAAGTGGACAGCATGGAAATCGCCCAGAAGATGTCGTACGCCAAGCTGTACAAGCCTTTCGACTGGATCGTGGCCACCGGCGTGTACATGGACGACATCGAGACCGTCATCCTGAAAAGAAAACAGGCCCTGACAGACGCCTATGCGGCGCAGGTCAGAAGCTTCATCATCCTCATGGCGGCCGTCTTCGTGGTGTGCGCGACGCTGTTTTACGCGTTCGAGCGCCGGGTACATGCCATGGTCATCTCCTTCGTCTCCAGACTGCATGAAAACGAGCAGGAGCTGGTCAAAAAAAACGACCGGCTCACCGCAGCCTATACCCAGCTCGAACATGTGGCCTATCACGATTTCCTGACCGGGCTCCTCAACCGGCACGCCATGTCCGACAGGATCGGGGAGGAATTCTCCAGAAGCGCCCGCAGCGGGGCGCCCTTCTGCCTGATCCTGGCCGACATCGACGAGTTCAAGCGCATAAACGACACCCTGGGCCACGACGTTGGCGACCAGGTGCTGGCCAAGGCCGCAAACCGCCTACGCAAAAATCTCCGGCATGAGGACGTGGCGGCCAGATGGGGCGGTGAGGAGTTTTTGATCCTGGCCACCGCCTGCACCCTGGAAAAGGGCGTCATCCTGGCCGAAAAACTGCGAGAGGTCGTCGAGGGAAGGCCCATCCGCGTCGGCGAGGCCGCCCTGCACGTCACCATGACCTTTGGCGTGGCGGCCTACGCGCCGGGCAAGACCTTCGATGAACTGCTCAAGGACGTGGACCTGCGCCTGTACGACGGCAAACGCGGCGGCAGGAACCGGGTGGTTTCGGACGCCTGAGCCTAGCCCCCCGGACCTCCCCCCATCGGCCAAAACAAAGGGGCCATGACCCGCCCGGCTCTATTGCCAGGTACGGATCATGGCCCCGAAAGAGCCGGAAAGCGCCCTCGCTAGCAGGCGAACAGCGGAAACTGACGGGCGAAGGCCTCGATCTCGATGCGAATCTCGTCCAGGCGCGTCTCATTGGCCCGGGCCTTGATGGCCGCGTCGATCCAGGCCACGATGCGCTCCATATCGGCCTCGCCCATGCCCCGGGTGGTCAGGGCCGGGGAGCCCAGGCGGATGCCCGAGGTCACGAACGGCGAGCGGGTCTCAAAGGGCACCGTGTTCTTGTTCACCGTGATCCCGGCCTTGTCCAGGGCGATCTCCGCTTCCTTGCCGGTCACGTCGGTGTTGGTCAGGTCGATGAGCATGAGGTGGTTGTCCGTGCCGCCGGACACCAGCTCGTAGCCCAGGCTCATGAGCCCCGTGGCCAAGACCTGGGCGTTTTTCACCACCTGCCCCTGGTATTTTTTGAACTCCGGACGCAGCGCCTCGCCGAAGGCCACGGCCTTGGCCGCGATGACGTGCATCAGCGGGCCGCCCTGGATGCCCGGGAAGATCTGGGAGTTGAGCGTCTTGCCGAACTCCTCCGAGGACAGGATGAGCCCGCCCCGGGGGCCGCGCAAGGTCTTGTGGGTGGTGGAGGTGGTGAAATGGGCATGCCCGATGGGCGAGGGATGGTGCCCCGTGGCCACCAGCCCCGCGATGTGGGCCATGTCCACCATGAGCTTGGCCCCAATTTCGTCGGCGATGGCCCGGAAACGCGGGAAATCGATGATCCGGGGATAGGCCGAGGCCCCGGCGATGATCATTTTCGGGCGATGCTCCCGGGCCAGCCGGGCCACTTCCTCGTAGTCGATGGTCCCGGTCTCTTTTTTCACATGGTAAAACACGACCTTGTACAGGCGTCCCGAGAAATTGACCGGGGAGCCGTGGGTCAGGTGTCCGCCGTGGGACAGGTCCATGCCCATGATGACGTCGCCCGGGGTCAGCGCCCCGAAGCACACGGCCATGTTGGCCTGGGAGCCGGAATGGGGCTGCACGTTGGCGTACTGCGCCCCGAAAAGGGCCTTGACCCGGTCCCGGGCCAGATCCTCGGCCACGTCCACATATTCGCAGCCGCCGTAATAGCGTTTGCCCGGATAGCCCTCGGCATACTTGTGGGTCATGACGCTGCCCTGGGCCTGGCGTACGGCCGCGGACACGAAGTTCTCCGAGGCGATCATTTCCAGCTTGCCGGTCTGGCGCTCAATCTCCAGGGCAACCGCCCTGCCGATTTCCGGATCTGAGATATACAGTTCGTCCATGTTCCTGTGATCCTTGCTTGAAGGTCGCGTCCCTTTCATCCGGTCGGCCGAATCGTCAGGACAATCTCGTGGCGCAAAAGCCCTGCGCGAAAACCCGTGTCTCTTTTTGCGGGCTGTGTCGCTAGTCCGTGAATTTCTTAAACACGATGCAGGCGTTGGCCCCGCCAAACCCGAAGGAATTGCACAACACCGAGGAGACCTCGGCCTTGCGGGCCACACCCGGGCAATAATCCAGGTCGCAGGCGGGATCGGGGTTTTCCAGGTTGATGGTGGGCGGGATGATGCCCTCCATGATGGTCTTGACGCTCATGACCGCCTCGATGCCACCGGCCGCGCCCAACGTATGCCCGACCATGGACTTGTTGGAGGTGATGGGCACCTTGTAGGCCGCAGAGCCGAAGACGGTCTTGATGGCCGTGGTCTCGCACAGGTCGTTGAGATAGGTGGACGTGCCGTGGGCGTTGATGTGGCCCACCTCTTCCGGGGCCAGACCCGCCTCGCGCAGGGCGGCGCTCATGGCCTGGGCCATGCCCTCGCCGGATTCCGGGGGCGCGGTCATGTGGAAGGCGTCCAGGGAGGCCCCGAAGCCGCCCACCTCGGCCAGGATGGTGGCCCCGCGGGCCTTGGCATGCTCCAGGGATTCCAGGACCAAAAGGCCGCAGCCCTCGCCGTTGACGAAACCGTCGCGCTCCTTGTCGAAGGGGCGCGAGGCCCTGGTGGGGTCGTCGTTGCGGGTGGACAGGGCCTTTAGGGCGTTGAACCCAGCGATGCCCAGGGGGGTGATGGTGGATTCGGCCCCGCCGCAGATCATGACGTCGGCCCGGCCCAAAAGGATGTCGGTATAGGCGTAGCCGATGCCGTGCACACCGGAGGCGCAGGCCGAGGTGGTGCACAGGCCAGGCCCCTTGGCCCCGGTGAAGATGGAGATCTGCCCGGCGGCCATGTTGGCGATGATCATAGGGATAAAAAAGGGCGACACCCGGCCCGGCCCCTGCTCCAGGAGCTTGGAATGGAACATCTCCAGGTCTTCCAGGCCGCCCAGGCCACAGCCCACGATGACCCCCACCCGGGAGGCCTCGGCGTCGGGAACCTTGTAGGCGGCGTTCTCCAGGGCCATGAGCCCGCAGGCCACGGCGAACTTGGTGAAGTAGGCCATGCGTCTGGCCTGTTTATGAGGGATGTACGCCTTTTCGTCGAAGTTTTTCACTTCGCAGGCGAAGGTGGTGTCGAAGCCGGTGGTGTCGAACCTGGTGATGGGGCCTGCGCCCGAGACGCCGGCCACAAGGTTCGTCCAGCTTTCGGTCAGGTCATTCCCGATGGGGGTGATGGCCGCAAGGCCGGTGACGACTACCCGTTTGCCGATCATAGAAACCCCTTCCCTCCGTCCGGCCGATGCGGGGTGTCACCTGCTCCGGCCGGGAAAAAATGGTGGAACCTGGTCGTCGGTGAAGAAAAGCCGGAACGCCCCGAACGCTGACGAACGGGGCGTCCCGAAGAAAACGCGGGGTTGCGGGTCACCCCCTCGCGGCTGGCGCCGCGCCCCCTGGATGCGCCACGGGCGATCCGGGAACGAAGGCCGCGACTGCATTGCTTTTCTTAAAAAACATGATCCTGTGTTACGGACGGGACACTAGGCCTGTTTCTTTTTTTCGATAAAATTGACGGCGTCTTTCACCATCAGGATCTGCTGGGCGTCCTCATCGGAAATCTCCACGCCGAATTCCTCTTCCATGGCCATGATCAGTTCGGTCAGGTCCAGGGAATCCGCGCCCAGATCCTCAACGAACTTGGCGTCGGAGACGACCTCCTTCTCATCCACGCCCAACTGATCGACAATAATTTCCTTCACTTTTTCAGCGACAGACATGCTTTCCCTCCAAGATAGAGCGATGTTTTTTTACAGATACATTCCGCCGTTGACCGCCAGCACCTGCCCGGTGACGTAGGCTGCGGCGTCCGAGGCCAAAAAGGCCACGGCGTCAGCCACCTCGCCAGCAGTACCGGCACGCTTTAAGGGGATGCGGTCAGCGTAGGAGGTCTTGACCGCGTCGGGCAGGACGGCGGTCATATCCGTTTCGATAAACCCCGGGGCCACGGCGTTGACCGTGATGCCGCGCGGGGCGAGCTCCAGGGCGGCAGACTTGGTCAGGCCGATGAGTCCGGCCTTGGCCGCCACGTAATTGGCCTGGCTCGCGTTGCCGGACTGGGCGACCACCGAGACGATATTCACGATGCGCCCGCTTCTGCGCTTCATCATGATCTTGGCCGCCTCGCGCAGGCAGGCGAACGCCCCGAAAAGGTTCACCCGAACCACATTTTCAAAGTCCTCATCGCGCATGCGCACGATGAACCCATCCTTGGTGATGCCTGCGTTGTTGACTAAAACGTGCAGGTCCACCTTGTCCTTGATCTGATCCGCAAAAAATCCGCTCACCGCCGCCATGTCGCCCACATCCAGGAACAGGGCGTCGGCCCGCCCTCCGGCGGCGGCGATCTCGTCGCACACGGCCTGGGCCTTCTCGGGCTTGCTCACATAGGTCAAAAGGACATGCAGGCCGCCTGCCGCCAGCTTTTTGGCCACGGCCGCGCCAATGCCCCGGGAGCCTCCCGTGACAAGGGCCGCTTTGGTCATCTCGCTCATGGATGCTTCCGTCTCAAGCTCACCGGAGGGACGCACAGCCCCCCTGGAGGTTTTCCCGGCCGCCCCCTGACCGGCCTCGGTGCAGGAGGCTGGTCGCGGACACTGCGGGACACTCTGAAAGAGTTTTTCCTATCGTACTTGCGGCCAAACGGCAAACACGATTTCAAGGCTCTGCCGCCGCCCGGGGGCGCCGCGCCACGGGGTGCGCCAGCGAAATCCGGACATCCGGATTTCCAGGCTGATCCTGTGAAAGAGTTCTTTCTCTCTTACTTAGCAGCGGTGGTTCCCGGGGAGGCGCCGCTAGAACTCCAACAGGGCCGCGCCCCAGGTGAACCCGCCGCCGAAGGCCGACAACAGCACCTTGTCCCCGGGCTTGATCTTCCCGGTCTGGAAGGATTCGGCCAGCCCCATGGCCACCGAGGAGGCCGAGGTGTTGCCGTAGCGGGCCACCGTGGCGCATACCTTCTCAATCGGCAGGCCGAGTTTTTTGGCCACGGCCTCCATGATGCGCCAGTTGGCCTGATGCGGGATGAAATAGTCGATGTCCGCGCCGGTGAGGCCGTTGGCGGCCAGCACGTCCTCGCACACCGAGACCATGTTGCGCACGGCGTGCTTGAAGACCTCCTGCCCGCTCATCTGCACGAAAAAGTCGTCGCCCACCACGTCGCCCAGGCGCATGGGACTTCCCGAGCCGCCGCCCTTGACCGTGAGCAGATGCCCAAGCGAACCGTCGCTCAAAAGCCGCACGTCCTTTATGGCCGCATCGCCAGGGCGTTTTTCCGCCTCCCCGGAGGTGATCACCACCGCTCCCGCGCCGTCGCCAAAAAGCACGCAGGTCCGCCGGTCGGCCCAGTTGGTGCGCGAGGTCAACACGTCGCAGGCGCACACCAAAACCTTGGCCGCCGGGGTCATGCAGATCACGGCCCGGGCCATGTCCAGGCCAAACAAAAAACCGGAACAGGCGGCGTTTAAGTCCATGGCCGCCTTGCCGCGCACCCCGAGCTTTTCCTCAAGGATGCAGGCCGCCGGGGGGCAATAGGCGTCGGGGGTCAGGGTGCAGAGAAAAAGATGGGTGAGCTCCTCGGGGGCCATGCCCGCCGCGGCCAGGGCCGCTTTGGAGGCCTCCAGGGACAGATCGCTGGTGGCCTGGCCCGGGGCGGCCACCCGCCGCTCCTTGATGCCGGTGCGGGAGGTGATCCACTCGTCAGAGGTCTCCACCGTGCGTTCCAGTTCGGCGTTGGTCAAAACCCGCTCGGGGACGTAATACCCAAGACCACGAATAAGGGGATATGTTTTCATGTGATGCAGGGAACGTGTTAGGGCGTCTGGTCCGGAGCGGCCGCCTCTTCCGTCCCGGCAGGCCCGATGGCCACGGCGGGTTCGGAGTGGCGTGATTTCTTCCGGGCCACCGTCAGGTTGATGTTGGCGGCGATGTCCTTGACCAGATGTTCGTTGGCGTTGCCGTCGACGAACCGGGCGGCCATGTTCACGGCGTTGGCGATGGCCTTGCTGTTGGAGGCCCCGTGGCACACCAGGCAGATGCCCTCCAGGCCCAAAAACGGCGCGCCGCCGTATTCGGCATAGTCCACGAGCCGGGAAAAGCGCTTCAGCGAGCTTAGGGCCAGCATGGTGCCGATCTTGCCGAAAAAGCCGCGCCGCAGTTCGCCCTTGAGCAGACGCCCCAGGGACGAGGCCAGGCCCTCGGACTGCTTGAGCACCACGTTGCCCACAAAGCCGTCGCACACCACCACGTCCACGTCGCCGGTAAACAGGTCGCGCCCTTCGACATTGCCCATGAAGTTTAAGGAACTCATGCGCATCAGTTCGAAGGCCTCCTTGACCTGGAGGTTGCCCTTGCCCTGTTCCTCGCCGATGGACAAAAGCGCCACCCGGGGATTGGGGATGCCGAGCATGGAGCGGGCCAGCACGTCGGCCATGATGCCGAACTGGAGCAGGTGGAACGGCTTGCAGTCCACGTTGGCCCCGACATCAATGAGCACGAAGTGGGACTTTTCCGTGGGCATGAAGGTGGCCAGGGCAGGGCGTTCCACGCCCGGCACCCGGCCGATGGTGAACATGGCGCTGGCCAGGGTGGCCCCGGAATTTCCGGCGCTGATGACCCCGTCGGCCTCTTTGTCGCGCACGAGGTTCACGGCCACCTGAATGGAGGAGTCCTTCTTTTTGCGAAGGGCCTCGGAGGGTTTCTCCTCCATCTCCACCGTCTGGGGGGCGTGAACGATCTCCACGCCCTGGCCCTTGACCCCAAGCGCGTCCAGCTCCGCCTCGATGCGGGGCTGATCGCCGACCAGGACGACGTCGATCTTCTTGGTCTTGGCGGCATGCAAGGCGCCGGGGATGACCACGTGGGGACCGAAGTCCCCGCCCATGGCATCCACGGCGATTCGCGGCCTTCTATTCGGCATCTTCCTGCCTGAGCATCTGACGGCCCCGGTAGGAACCGCAGCTCGGGCAGACGCGGTGCGGCAAGGTCGGCTCACCGCATTGGCAAAGGATCACGGTGGGGATGGCCACCTTATCGTGGGCGCGACGCATGCCCTTGCGGGACTTGGAAATTTTTCTATTAGGTACCGCCATCTTCTTTCAACCTCGACGTATGTTTTTCTCGTCACCGCAGCGTCCAAAAGGGGCGCGCGGACACCCGCACTAATTCGTCGGCTTCGTGACGCGAAGCCCGCGCAGGGGCGCAAGCCGCAGATCTCCGTCCGATTCGCCGCAGGAGCAGGAACCGTCCCCGATCTTGCGTCCGCATCCGGGGCACAGCCCCAGGCAGTCTTCGGAGCACAGGGGTTTGACCGGCAAGGCCAAAACGAATTGCTCCCAGAGAATTCCGCCGACATCCAACTCCAGCACTTTTCCCCGGCGACGCAAAAGCGAAGTCTCCAGGGACAACTCACCTTGCAAGGGCAGTTCTTCGTACAATTCGAAGGGACTGTCCAGGACTACCACGGCATCCTCGGCGCACCGGTCGCACGGGGTGATCGCCTGGCCCGTAAGCCTTCCCCGCACGAGCACGCCGGTTTTCTGCGGCGTGACGTTCACTTCCGCCACGGGAGCGGCCCCCGGGGCGAACCGGTACGGCAGGCCGTACTCACGTATCGGCTCCACCCAGACGGCCGGGTCAGAAAAGGAAAAGTCCCGGCCTGTGGCCGGGATGTCGGTGATATCCAGCCAAAGTTCGGTCATGGTTCCCCCGCGCAAGGAAATCGTTGCTATCCGCGAACGCGGTCCTTGTCAAGAAAAAGCTTGCGAAACCCGCCATGGGCGTGTATCAGGCGAAGTTCTTCACGCGTCATACTGTGCCCGGCTCGGCAAGGCGGGTGTGGAGTTTCAAAAAACGCTTTCCGCAAAGGCGGATACGATATCCGGAGGGAACCCATGGCCAAGATGTGCGACAAGTGCGGCAAAAAGCCCCAGAGCGGCAACAACGTCAGCCACGCCAACAACAAAAGCAAGCGCCGTTTCAAGCCCAACCTGTTTTCGGTTCGGGCCCAGCTGCCTTCGGGCGAGGTGACGACGATCACCGTGTGCACCCGCTGCCTGCGTTCGGGCGAGGTGGTCAAGCCCAAGGCCAAAAACGCCATCTAGCTTCCGTTAAAATCCCCGTTTTTTTACGCTCCCCTGCCCGGCCGCGCGCCCGGCGGGGGAGCCTTTCTTGCGCCGCGCTCAGCATGCGTCCGGCGCCTCGTCCCACACCTCCCCCACCACGCCGCACACGGCCCGGATCACCGGGTCCGCCTCCCGCGTCCGGCGGTACAGAAACGACAGGGCCAGGCTCATGGGCTCGCGCTCCCACACGCAGACATCCCCGGCCGCGCAGGCGTCCAGGGCATCGTCGCGGCGAAGAAGCGTCAAGCCGCAGCCCGCCGCCACCAACGCCCGCAGGGTGGAGTCGTTGTCGCCCACGATGACCTTGTTAAGCGAAAATCCCTTGTGGGCGAAGGTCTCCTCCAGAAGGAACTGGAACGGACAGCGGGCCGGAAACCACACCCAGGGCATTCCCGACAACTCCCCCCAGTCCGCCTCTTCGATGCGTCCCCGCCAGGAGGCCGGCCCCACGATGGCCATATCCACCCGGCACAGCGGCAAACCCGCCATCTCGGCCCCCGGATCATTCCCGGTCACGTAGGCGAAGGCCGCGTCGAGTTCGCCGGTCACAAGCCCGTCCAGGGCGTCGGCCGTGCTGTACTGCATGAGGTGCAGTTCGATGCGCGGATGGTCCGCACGCATGCGGGCCAGAAATTCCGGCATGCGCAGCCGACCCGGCTCGTTGTTGAGCCCGATGCGGACCACGCCCACGGCCTCGGCACGAAACGACCCGGCCGCCGACAACAATTCCCCGGCCGCCTCCAGGGTCCGTCTGGCCCGCTCGACCAGTTCCCGCCCGGCGTCCGTCAGGCGCATGCCCCTGGCCGTGCGGGCGAAAAGCTCCAGCCCCAGCTCTTCCTCCAGGGCCTTGATCTGGGCGCTCACCGCAGGCCCGCTGGCGTTGATGCGCTGGGCCGCCCGGGTCAGGTTCCCGGTCTCGGCCACGGTCACGAAGGTTCGCAGTTGGTACAGTTCCATTTCGTCTGATCCCGTTGCCCGAAGCGTTCCGTTTTTCTGAACGCCGCGTTTCGAACATGCGATTGGATTTGTCCGCCGTTTCCGTCCTACCACATATCCGTCCACCCGCTCCCATGGCACACCCGCCGTCCGTCGTAAAGCTGCAAACGGGCGGTACAACGCAGGAGAAACCGGCATGTTCACCACGAAACAACTCGCCGCCATCGCCATCCTGGCCGTCTGCCTGCTGGCCCTTTTGGCCGGAAAACCCGAGGGCGACGCATCCATCGCCCCGCCCCGGCCGACGGCGCGCCACAGCCCTGGCCCGGACCAGGGGCAAAGCCCCGGACCGAAGCCGGACCAGGCCGAAAACATCTTCGCGGCCCGCTATGCGGCCTATTTTGAAAAGGGGATCTACCCGGGGCTGCCCGTGACCATGTGCGAGGCCAAGCTTTTGGAATGCCGGGGCCTGGACTACGTCGCCTGCCGGGAAAGCTGCCGTCAGGCCTGCGGCCTGAAATGAGGCCCCGGGGGGCGCGTCATGCGGACACGCACTCCCGGGCGGTCAGGAAGGTCACCTGGGGCCATTCCTCGATGGCCTTCTCAAGGCGCCATTCGTTGGCGAAGGACATGGCCGGGAGGCCGTCGGAATCGGTGAGCATGACGCTTGCGTTCTCGCGGCGCATGCGGTCCAGGACCGCCGACTCGCCCGTAAGCCAGCGCACGGCGGCGATGTTCACCGGCTCCACGACGATATGCACGTCGTATTCCGCCCGCAGCCGCTCGGTGATCACGTCGAACTGCAACACCCCCACCGCCCCGAGGATGTGTTCGCGCCCGGTCACGGGCCGGAAAAGCTGGATGGCCCCTTCCTCGGTGAGCTGGGCCAGGCCCTTTTCCATCTGCTTGGCCTTGAAGGGATTTTTGAGGATCACCCGGCGGAAGTGCTCGGGCGCGAAATGGGGGATGCCCAGATAGCGCAGGGGTTCCCGGCCGCACAGGGTGTCGCCGATGCGTAGCGTGCCGTGGTTGGGGATGCCGATGATGTCCCCAGGCCAGGCCTCGTCGGCGTGGGCCCGGTCCTGGGCCATGAAGATGGTGGCGTTGTGGACCAGCATGTCCTTGCCCGTGCGCTGGTGCGAAACCCGCGTCCCCCGGGTGAAGCAGCCGGAATTGACGCGCAAAAAGGCCATCCGGTCCCGGTGGGCCGGGTCCATGTTGGCCTGGATCTTGAAAACCACCCCGGAGAAGGGCTCCTCCAGGGGCGAGACCTCCCGGGTTTCGGTCTGCCGGGGCCGGGGGGCCGGGGCGTGGCGCAAAAAGGCGTCCAGAAGCTCACGCACCCCGAAGTTGTTCACGGCGCTGCCGAAAAAGACCGGGGTCTGCTTGCCCGCCAGATACCGCCCATGGTCGAAGGGATAGCCCGCGCCTTCAAGCAGTTCGATGTCGTGGCGTAGGCCGTCCGCGGCCTGGGCCCCCACCTGGCGGTCCAGTTCCGGATCGGTAAGGCCCCGCACCAGCACGGATTCCCGGGGCCTGGCCCCCTTGTCCTCCCCGGTCTGGAAAAAGCGCAGCATCTTTTGCGGGATGTCGTAGACGCCCTGGAACAGCTTGCCCATGCCGATGGGCCAGGTCATGGCCGCGCATTCGATGCCGAGACTGCCTTCAATGTCGTCGAAGAGCTCAAACGGCGACCGCCCGTCCCGGTCCAGCTTGTTGATGAACGTCATGATCGGGGTGTCGCGCATGCGGCAGACGTCCATGAGCTTTCGGGTCTGGGTCTCCACGCCCTTGACGCTGTCGATGACCATGAGCGCCGAGTCCACGGCCGTCAGCACCCGGTAGGTGTCTTCGGAAAAGTCCTGGTGGCCCGGGGTGTCCAGGAGGTTGACGGCGAATCCGTCGTAGTCGAACTGCATGACCGAGGAGGTCACGGAGATGCCGCGCTCCTTTTCAATGGCCATCCAGTCGGAGGTGGCGTGGCGGGAGGCCTTTTTGGCCTTGACCGCCCCGGCCATGCGGATGGCCCCGCCGAAAAGGAGCAGCTTCTCGGTCAGCGTGGTCTTGCCCGCGTCGGGATGGCTGATAATGGCGAACGTGCGGCGGCGTTCCACCTCGCGTTTGAGGCGGGTCATGAAGGCGATGTCGGACATGGTGGTCTCGTCGTGCCGGATGGCCGGACTTGGTTGTCGTTGGCGGGCCGAAGCCGGGTGGGTATCCGCCTTTACCCCGTGCCGTCAACGCATGACGGCGGGGGAAGCGTCCCTCCCCCGCCGCCGTTTACGACCAAGCCGTCTTCGGCTGGTCCGCCGTTATCAGTTCTGCGCCCAGCGGATAAGCCCCAGGGAATGGGAATCCAGAAGCAGGGGGTGGTGCGGCAGGATGCGCACCGTGAATCCGAAACGCCCGGCCTCGGCCGGGGTGATCTCGCCCGTGAACAGATGCCAGCCGTCGCCGACGGTGGACGTGGGCTTCATGACCGTGGTCTCGCGCTGGGCGAACTTGCCCTCGTAGTTGAGGCGGCCGGAATAGATCTGCACCTCCACGTCCTGGGGGCGAATGCCGTTTAAGTGGACCTCGGCGGTCACGGTCACGGGATCGCCCACATGCAGTTGCTCCGGATCCCCGGCCTGGATGTTGCGGATGTCCAGGTTGCTCCACTTGGTCATCATGTCCATGCGCCAGGAGGCCAGATCCTTGGCGGCGGCGTAGTCGTTTTTCACCAGCAGGTTGTAGTTGTCCAGGGCCGGGACGTAGGCGATGCGGGCATAGTCCTCCACCATGCGGTGGGAGTTGTAGACGGGCGCCAGGGAGCTTATGGACTCCTTCATCTTGCGGATCCAGTTGCGGGGCAGGTTGCCGTGGCCGCGCTCGTAGAAGGTGGGGATGACCTCGTTTTCGATGATGTTGTAGGTGGTCTGGCTCTCCACGAAGTCCTGATAGGCTGCGTCCTCGTATTCCTCGCCCTGGCCGATGGCCCAGCCCACGCTGTTGTCCGGCCGCCAGGCCTCGGCCCACCAGCCGTCCAGGGTGCTCAAATTGAGGACGCCGTTGCACATGGCCTTCATGCCGCTGGTGCCGCAGGCCTCGAGCGGACGGCGCGGGGTGTTGAGCCACACGTCGCAGCCCTGCACCAGGTAGCTGGCCACCTCCATGTCGTAGTCCTCAAGAAAAACCATGCTGTAGCGGCATTCGGACGAGGTGCATAGCTGCACCAGTTCCTGGATGATCTTTTTCCCCTCGTTGTCGTGGGGGTGGGCCTTGCCCGCGAACACGAACTGCACGGGCCGGGGGGAGTCGCTGATGATTTTGATCAGGCGCTCCTTGTCCTGGAGCAGCATGTTGGCCCGCTTGTAGGTGGCGAAACGCCGGGCGAAGCCGATGGTCAGGGCCTGGGGATCGAGAACTTCCTCGGACATCAGGAGTTCCTTGCGCTTGGCCCCCCGGGCCAGGAGCTGCTCGCGCAGCTTGACCCGCACATAGCCCACCAGGCGTTCGCGCAGGCGTTCGTGGGTGCGCCACAACTCGGCGTCGGAGATGGCCTGGGCCTGGGAAAAGACCCGGGGGCAATCCGGATCCTCGCGCCAGTTGGCCCCCAGATAGCGGTCGTAGAGGGCGCCGATGTCCTGAGCCACCCAGGTGGGCACATGCACCCCGTTGGTGATGGCCCCGATGGGCACGTCCTCCACGGGATACTGGCTCCACACCCGGTTCCACATCTTGCGCGAGACCACCCCGTGCAGTTGGCTGACCCCGTTGTTGAAGCGGGAGAGCTTCAGCGCCAGAACCGGCATGCAGAAGTGCTCGGCGTCGTTGCGCGGGTCTTCGCGGCCAAGGGCTAAAAAGACCTTGAAGGCCAGTCCGAGCTTTTTGGCGTAGTCCTCGAAATAGGGCTGCATGAGTTCGGGCGGAAAGCGGTCGTTTCCGGCCGGGACCGGGGTGTGGGTGGTGAACACGCTGCTCGAGGCGGCCAGTTCCAGGGCGGCCTCGAAGGACAGGCCGTTTTGGCGCATGAAGTTGCCGATGCGCTCAAGTCCGGCAAAGGCCGAATGGCCCTCGTTCATGTGGATGACCCGGGGGGAGAGCCCCAGGGCCGCAAGCGCCCGGATGCCGCCGATGCCCAGGAGGTATTCCTGGCGCACGCGCATCTCCAGGTCGCCGCCGTAGAGGCGGGCCGTGATCTGGCGCGAGGCGGGCTGGTTCTCGGGCACGTTGGAGTCCAGGAGATACAGCGACACCCGGCCCACCTGGGCCTTCCAGATCTGGGCGGACACCTTCTCGCCGCGCAGGTCCACGGAGATCAGGATGCGGCCGCCGGAGGCGTCCTTGCACAGCGTCACCGGCAATTGCTCGAAGTCGTAGATGGGATAGCGTTCCTGCTGCCAGCCGTCCGGGGTCAGGTATTGGCGGAAATAGCCCTGCTGGTAGCACAGGCCGATGCCAGCCAGGGGGACGTTTAAGTCGCTGGCGGACTTGAGATGATCCCCGGCCAGGATGCCCAGGCCCCCGGAATAGACCGGCAGGCACAGGGAGATGCCGTATTCCAGGCTGAAATAGGCCACCACGGGTTCGCCGGTCTTGTCCGGAAAGGGGATGGAGGTGGCTTTCCTGGCCAGATAGGCGGCCAGGCGCTGGCGCAGATCACCCAGGCGCTCCAGGAAAAAATCGTCCTCGGCCAGGCTCTCCAGGGTTTTCTGGGGCAGGCGGTTCAGGAAGGCGATGGGATTGCCATAGCATTCCCGCCACAGTTTGTGATCCACCTGGGCAAAAAGCGACACGATTTCGGTGTTCCAGGAAAACCAATAATTGTAGGCCAGCTCCCACAGCGGCTTGAGCTTGGGCGGCAGTTTGGGTACGACGCTATAGACGCGAAGAGGCTGCATATCCTTTCCTCCGGAATCGTGGCGTTGGAAAATGCGTGGGGGAATCCGCCTTCCGCGCGGCGAGACGCGGCAAAACCACGGTCCCGTTGTCGTTCTAGCCGCAAGGCGCAACAAAACGCAAGCCCGGAAAAACGGCCCGGAAAACCGTGCTGTGGCCGGGTTTTTCGGGGAGGTAACACGGAGCGCGCCGCGTAACACGAAGATTCGATGGCGTTTTGCTTCTCCAAAAAAACACATCTCCCCCGGAAAAACGGGGTTGACGGACACCAGGGTTTGGGGTAGACAACGCCTCTTCTTTTGCGGAGGGAAAATTCATGTACGCGATCATCGAGACCGGCGGAAAGCAATATCGGGTTCAGGAAGGCAACAAGATCCAGGTGGAGAAACTTCCGGTGGAAACCGGGAATGAACTGACCCTGGACAAGGTGCTCATGGTGGGCGGCGAGACCGGAGTCAAGATCGGCGCGCCCTATGTCGAAGGCGCGGCCGTGACCTGCGTGGTCAGCGGCCAGGCCCGGGGCCCCAAGATTGTGGTCTTCCACAAGTGGCGGCGCAACGACTCCCACAAGAAAACCGGCCACCGCCAGGACTACACCACCCTGGAAGTGAAATCCATTCGGGCCTAACGCCCGGCAGCAAGGAGGCCCATCATGGCTCATAAAAAAGCAGGCGGAAGCTCCAGAAACGGACGCGACAGCGCCGGGCAGCGGCGTGGCGTGAAGCGCTTCGGCGGGCAGCAGGTGCTGGCCGGCAACATCCTGGTGCGCCAGCTCGGCACCAAGTTCCATCCCGGCGAGAACGTCGGCATGGGCCGCGACTACACCCTGTTCGCGCTCATCGACGGCGTGGTCAAGTTTGAAAAGTACACCCGCCGCAACAAAGTCAAGACCCGGGTAGCCGTCCTCCCGGCCTAACGTCCTTTCATGGCGCGGTTTTTTCGGGAGCGGGCTTTTGCCCGTTCCCTTTTTTTTGGTCTTGCCTCCGGGACCGCTCCCGGGTACACCAGCATAACACATTAAATTGGCACGGGTTTTGAATAGTTTTTGCCCAAACGGCCGCCCAGGGCGGCCAGGGACGCGGTGAGGCATGGCGGAACAGGGACACAAGGCCCCGATCATCATCAAAAAGATCAAAAAGTCCGAGGCGGGGGCGCACGGCGGCCAGTGGAAGGTGGCCTACGCCGACTTCGTCACGGCCATGATGGCCTTTTTCCTGCTGATGTGGCTTTTAAACATGACGCCCAAGGAGAAGCAGGAAGAGGTCGCCACCTATTTTCGCGAGTTCAGCCTGTTTGAGGCCCCAGGCCCCGGGGCCATCCCCCTGGAGACCGGGGGCCTTGGTCCGCCCGCCGTGGTCAGCAGTTCGTCGGAGCGTCCCGACGGCCCGGCGGCGGAGGTGGGCGGCGGCACGGGCGTGGGGCCCGAGGCCGGAGGGCCTTCCGCCGAGCAAAAGCGCGTGGCCGAGATGGTCCAGGCCCAGTTGCGCCAAACCCTGCCGGAACTGGCCGACCAGGTCAGCGTGGTGGCCGAGGACGGCAAGGTGCGCATCGAGATCATGGACAAGCTGGACCGGCCCATTTTCGAGCGCGGCCGGGCCGTCCTGACCCCCGACGCCCAGCGCATCCTGGCCACGCTCACCGGGGTGCTCAAAAAAGACGACCTGCGGGTGATCGTGGAGGGCCACACCGACGCCGCCCCCTACGGCACCGAGGCCTACACCAACTGGGAGCTGTCCACGGATCGGGCCCAGGCCGCCAGACGCCTCATGCTCAAGGACGGCTTTCCGCAAAAAAACATCGTCATGGTGGCCGGGTTCGCCGCCACCATGCCCTATGTCCCGTCCGACCCCCTGGACGCCAGGAACCGCCGCATCAGCCTTTTGCTTTTCCAGGAGCCCGAGCCCGGCCAGGCGGACGAGGACGGCACTGCCCAGGGCCAAGCCGGAAACGGCCAACAAACCGAGGCCGCGCCAGCGCCAGACGCGCCGCCGCCTATGCCCTCGGCCAACGATCTTCTTGAACGGGAAATCGACAAAATATATGATAAGGCCACCGAAAAACAGTTCTGATGCGACAGGCGCGTCGACACGGCCCCTGTTCCGCATCCACCTCGACCATCCGGCGGAACCATGTTCGTCATAATCGGCGTCGTCATCGTCCTTGGGGCCGTGGGCCTGGGCTTTTTCTTTGAGAAAGGCAACTTCTCCCTGCTTTTTTCAGCCGCCCCGGCGGAAATGCTGATCATCTTCGGCGGGGCCTTCGGCTCCCTGGTCATCAGTTCCCCGAAAGAGGTGCTGGGACAGGTCTTCAAGAGCTTATTCGCCATCCTCGGGTCCATGAAGACCAGCAAGGGCTACTATCTGGAGATGCTCACGGTGCTCTCCATGCTGTTCATGAAGATCCGCCGCGAGGGGCTGGTGGCCATCGAAAAGGACATCGAGCATCCCACGGAAAGCCCCATTTTCAGCGCGTTCGCCAAAAACAAGAACAACGCCGCCGTAGTCTGCTTCGTGTGCGACACCATGCGCATCTTCTCCACGGTGAACATCGAACAGCACGAATTCGACAACATCATGGACTCCGACATCGAGGCCTCGGCCCACGAGGCCCTGATCGCGGCCCACACCATGAACAAGACCGCCGACGCCCTGCCGGGCCTGGGCATCGTGGCCGCGGTGCTCGGCGTGGTCATCACCATGGGCAAGCTCAACGAGCCGCCCGAGGTGCTCGGGCACTCCATCGGCGCGGCCCTGGTGGGCACCATGCTCGGCGTGCTCGGCTGCTACGGATTCTTAGGCCCCATGGCCGCGAACATGGAGCACCGGGCCAAGGAAGTGGAGGCCACGCTGTTGGTGGTCAAGGCGGCGCTGGGGGCGTTTGTCGGCGGCAATCCGCCGCCCGTGGCCCTGGAGGCCGGACGCCGGGCCATCCCCACCGGCCACCGTCCCACCTTCGAGGAGCTGGAAGAGGCCATCAAGGCGTCCAAGGGCAAATAATGCCCCCGCTTAGGGATTCCCAAGGGGGCGCGGCCCCCTTGGGCCGCCGGAGGCCTTCCCCGCTCCCGCTACGGCGCGGGCGTCGCCAGCACCCGGTCGATGCGCCGCCCGTCCATGTCCACGATCTCGAACCGCCATCCGGCGTGAACCACGGCCTGCCCCATGGCCGGGGCCGAGTGCAGCCGGGCCAGGATGAATCCGGCCAGGGTGCGGTGGGCCTCCTCCGGGGCGGCCAGGCCAAGCCCCACACGGTCGAAGGCCTCGTCCACGGGCAAAAGCCCGTCCAAAAGCCAGGAGCCGTCCTCACGGCGCACGGCCGCCGGTTCCTCGGCCTCGTCCGGGGAGACGATGTCCCCCACCACGGCCTCCAGGATGTCCCCCAGGGTGGCGATGCCCTGCACGTCCCCGTATTCGTCCACCACCACGGCAAACCGCATGCCCGGCCGGGTCCGGAACCGCTCCAGAAGGGTCAGCACCCGGGTGCTCTCCAGGACGTAGACCGGATCGTGGGCCAGCTTCGCCAGGTCCGGCGTCTCCCCGGCGGCCATGGCGGCCAGAAACTCCTTGGCCCGCACCACCCCCATGATGGCGCTGATGTCCTCCCGGGCCACGGGATAGCGCGAATAGGGATTGTCCATGACCACGCGCAGGTTGTGCTCCAGGGAGGCCTGGGCGTCGAGCCAGCGCACCTTCAGGCGGTGGGTCATGCACAGCCCCACCCGGCGATCCCCCAGCCGGATGATGCGCTCCACCATGCGCCGCTCCCCCTGCTCCAGCACCCCGGTCCTGGCCGCTTCCGACAGAAGGCCGCGCAGATCCTCCTCGGTCATCTCCCGCCCCGGGGCGCCCGATACGCCGAAAAGCCGTAGCAGCAGGTCCGTGGAGCCGCCCAGAAGGCGCACCACCGGCGTGCTCGCGGCCATGAGCCAGGACATGGCCGGGGCGCAGGCCACGGCCAAAAGCTCCGGGTGGGCGAAGGCCAGCCGCTTGGGCACAAGCTCCCCCACCACGATGGACAGGTAGGTCAGGCCTGCCACCACGATCCCCAGCGAAAGGCCTGCGGCATATCCGGACAGGGCCGGGATGCCCGCAAAATATCCGGACAGGGGTTCGGCCAGGGTGGCCCCGCCGAAGGCCCCGGTGAACACCCCCACCAGGGTGATGCCCACCTGCACCGTGGGGAAAAAGGCCTCGGGCCGGTCGAGCAGGGCCAGGGCCTTGGCCGCCCCCCGGCGCCCGGCTTTGGCCATGGCCAAAAGCCGCAGCCGGTTGGCGGACACCAGGGCCATCTCCGCCAGGGCGAAAAATCCGTTGAGCAGGATGCACAGCAAAACCACGCCGATTTGAGCGGCAAGCCTATCCATGCGCGACCTCTCGGGGTGTCATGTCGTGGCCAAAGGACGGGGCCGGACGCGGCCCCGGGATTACAGCGAAGCGGGAAGGAAAAGGGCCATGCAGGCCACGCAGGGAGTTCCGGCGGCGATGCGGGCCGCCGTGGTCTGGTCGGTCAGATATTTGGCGGAATACCCCGTGGCGGAATACGCCTCGATGTCGGTCTCCACCAGGGCCACGGCCCCGTCGCCCTGCACGACGAAGACCAGGGTCACGAACACCCGGGCGGCGGGCCTGACCTCGGCCCCCACGGCGGGGCACTGGGCCGCCCCCCGGGCCACGTCGTATTCGGCCGCGAAGCGGACCATGGTCTGCTTTTGCTCGTTCACATAGGTTTCCCAGACCGGATTGGAAAAATAGGCGTAGGCGGCCAGGGCCTGCCCCACGCTGATCCCCGAGTCCGGAATGATGCGTGCGGCCCGCACCAGGCTTGCGGGGTCGTCGCCGTTGCCGCCGCAGGCCGCCACAAGGGCCAACACCGCAACGAGGACCGGCCGGAACTTGGCGGATACGGCCCGGGGAAGCCCCGCGCACCGGGCGCCCCGGCAGACGGGAAAACCGTCGCGGTTCACAGGACCTCCCGTTTTTCCACCCGGTTGCGGCCGTTGGTCTTGGCCTGGTACAAGGCGCCGTCCGAGGCCAGCAGCAGGGCCTTGCCCCCCTGGTCCACCCGGGGGGTCACGCTGGCCGCCCCGATGCTCACCGTGATATGGTCGGCCGCCGTGGAACTGGCGTGCTCGATGTCCAGGCTGCGCACGTTCTCGCGGATCTCCTCGGCAATGGCCAGGGCCCCGGTCTCGTCCGTGGCGGGCAGGATGACCACGAATTCCTCGCCGCCGAAGCGGGCCACAAAATCCCCCGGCCGTTTGAGCACCGTGCAGATGGCCTCGGCCACGGCCTTCAGGCAGCAGTCGCCCCGCAGGTGTCCGTAGGTGTCGTTGAAGGCCTTGAAAAAATCGATATCGATCATGAGCAGGGCCAAGGGCATGTTGTCCCGCCGGGCCCGCAACCATTCCTTGTCGTAGACTTCCTCAAAACGCCGCCGATTGCTCACGGAGGTCAGGCCGTCCTGGTTGGAGAGTTGCTCCAGCCGTTCGGTCAGGGCCTCAAGCTCGCGCTCCCTGGCCTTGCGGCGGTCGATCTCCTCCTTGAGCCGCAACACCGAGCGCACCCGGGCGCACAACTCCAGACGATTGACGGGCTTGCTGATGTAGTCGTTGGCCCCGGCCTCAAGAGCCCGTTCCAGGCTGGCCACCTCGTCGCGCACCGTGACCATGATCACCGGCACGTCGCGGAACCGTTCATCGGCCTTGAGCCGCTTGGTGGCCTCAATGCCGTCCATTTCGGGCATGACGATGTCCATGAGGATCAGATCCACATCGGAGTCGCCGTTTCTGCCCACGCCCTCCTCCAGGATCCGCAGGGCGGAAACGGCGTCGTGCGCCTCGACGATATCCTCGTATCCCGCCCCGCGCAGGATTCCGCCCAGGAGCATGGTCTGAGACCGGGAGTCGTCCACCACGAGTATTTTCATATCATAGCTCGCTTACGGCATGCGCCGCGATCTCCTTGATCTGACCGCAGACTGGATATTCGACGGGAATCCGTCAACCGTTGTTGCACACTACGCGCAATATCAGAAAAAAGAAACTCTCACCGCGCAAGGATTCATGCGGCAGGCATCATCAGGGGAGAAAGAGGGAACTGGAGCGGCGCATGGAGCGTCAGGCCTTCCGGCGAACGGAGGCCCCCTGCACCGTCCGCCCCATCCTTCGCTTGAATCTTGAACGGGTTACGGCATGCGGCACAGGGGATCAGCCTCCCGCTGCATCAATGCCTTTTCCGTCCAGGAGGCCTTTGAGGCGTTGCAGGGTCGGCCCATCGGTGAAATCGAACCGCAGGGGGGTCAGGGTGATGTACCCCTGGGTCAGAAGATCCCGGTCCGTGCCCGGAGACACGCTTTTGCCCGGGATGACCCCGTCGAGCCAATAATAGGTGCGGCCGCGCGGGTCTGTCCGCTCGTCGAACCAGTCCTTGTAGGTGGCCTGGGTCTGGGGGCACAGCCGAAGCTCCAGGGACTCGGACATGGGGCGGCGGGGAAAATTCAGGTTGAGCACGCAGCCGCGCGGCACCTCGGCCCAGGGCACGGCGGCGGCGAATCCGGCGGCGTAGGCCCCCTGGCCCGACAAATCGACCGGCGCGTAGTCGTCCACGGACACGGCCAGGGCCGGGTAGCCCGCCAAAGCCCCTTCCGTGGCCGCAGACACGGTGCCGGAATAGAGGATGTCCACGCCCACGTTGGCCCCGCTGTTGATGCCGGACATGACCAGTTCCGGGGGCTCGGACAAAAGCGCGGACAGGGCCAGTTTCACGCAGTCGGCCGGGGTGCCCGACACCCCAAGTCCGAAAAAGCCGTTCTCGCGAAACTCCTTCACCCGAAGCGGCGAGGCCAGGGTCACGGCGTGCCCCACGGCCGACTGCTCGGTGATGGGGGCCACCACATGCACCTCGTGCCCGGCCTCGCAAAGGCCCCGGTACAAAGCCCGGATGCCCACGGCCTGGATGCCGTCGTCATTGGTCAAAAGTATCTTCATCGCCTGTCTCGTATTCCTTTCCCGTGGCGTTTTGGCGACGGCCCGCCACCGGGCGCCCCGACTCGCGCCAAAGCCCTCGCACGGCGACGCCCGGATTGACAAGCGTCCGGCATCAAGGCACGCTTTCGGGGTTAAAAAACGCCGATACGGCCCCATGCCCCATGGATTGACCATACCGTGAGCGGAAAAAACACCTTCGTCAAGGATCTCGTCCCGGGCCGCCCCGTGGACGATCTGTTCGTCATCGCCGACGCCAAGTCCGGCCAGGCCAAAAACGGGCCGTTTTGGACCCTGACCCTGGAAGACGCCTCCGGGGCCGTGGAGGCCCGCATCTGGAGCCCGGCCAGCCAGACGTATCAGGACATCCGCCCCGGCGCCCTGGTGCGGGTGACGGGCATGGCCGGAAGCTACCGGGACAAGACCCAGATCTCCGTGGACCGCCTGGAATTTCTGCCCGACGAGGAACTGGCCCCCCTGCTGCCGCTTTTTACGGCCTCAAGCGCCGTGCCTCCGGAGGAGCTGCTGGCGGAACTGGAGGCCCTGTGCCGGGACGCCATCCGCCACGCCCCCTGGCGGCGGTTTTGCCGCAAGGTGCTCACCGACCCCGAGGTGCGCTCCCGGCTTCTGGCCGCGCCCGGGGCCAAGAGCGTGCATCACGCCTACGTGGGGGGCCTTTTGGAGCACACCCTGTCCGTGTGCGGCCTGGTCCGGGCCATCGGAGGCCGCTACCCGGCCCTGGACATGGACACGCTATTGCCCGCCGCCGCGTTCCACGACCTGGGCAAGGCCTGGGAGTTGTCGTCGGGGTTTCCCCGGGACTACACCGACCCCGGGCGGCTTCTGGGGCACATCGTGCTGGGCATGGAGATCCTGGAGCCCTTTTTCCGCAAGGCCAAAGACCTTGACCCGGAACTCATCCTGCACTTCAAGCACATCATGGTCAGCCACCACGGGGAATACGCCTTCGGCTCCCCCAAAAGGCCCAAGACCCCCGAGGCTTTCGTTTTGCACTTCGCCGACAACATCGACGCCAAGCTCAACCAAACCCTGGGGATCTTTGCCGACGACGAGCCCGAGGCCGCCTGGTCCCCCTACGTACGCACCCTGGAACGCTACCTCTACAATCCCCGCCGGGCCCCGCGCCAGGATGAGGCGAAAAAACCCGAAGACAAAGGGGCCACCCAGTGTTTGTTACCTTTGAAGGCATAGAGGGCACCGGCAAGACCACCCAGATCGGGCTTCTGGCCGAGGAGCTGACCCGCCAGGGACAGGGCGTGGTCGTCACCCGCGAGCCCGGCGGCAGCCATATCGGCCGGGAACTGCGGCGCATCCTGTTGAGCCTTGAGACCAAAAACCTGTGCGACCGGGCGGAACTTTTCCTGTATCTGGCGGACCGGGCCCAGCATGTGGCCGAGGTGGTGCGTCCGGCCCTGGAGGCGGGCATGGCGGTGCTGTGCGACCGTTTCACCGACTCCACCGTGGCCTACCAGGGCTACGGCCGGGGCCTTTCGCCGGAGCTTTTGCACCAGCTCAACGACACGGCCACCGGGGGGCTGGCCCCGGATTTGACCATCGTGCTCGACATCGACCCGGAAATCGGCCTGCGCCGGGCGCTTTCCCGCAACCTGGAAACGGGCGCCCAGGTGAGCGAGGGACGCTTCGAGGCCGAGAGCCTGGCCTTCCATGCCCGGGTGCGCCAGGGCTATCTGGCCCTGGCCGCTGCGGATCGCGGCCGGATTCGGGTTGTCGCCGCCGACGCCGCGCCCCGGGAGGTCTTCGCCTCGGTGCGCGCCGCCTACCAGGAGGCCGCCGCCCGGCACGGCTGACCCTTCGCCTCACGACGCGCCGCCTGACCCGGGGTCGGCCCGGGTAAGCGCGGATCATCCCTCCAACCGCAACCGACATGGAGGTTTCGCATGATCCGTCTCATCCGCATCATCCTCACGTCCTTCGTGGCCCTGACCCTGTGCTGCGGCATCTGCCTGACCAGCCCCGGGTCCGCCGCCGCAGCAGCCGCCAGCCCCTACGACATCGCCGCGGGCAGCACGCTGGCCGCCGTCATCGCGCGTGGCAAACTGGTGGTGGGCATGGAGCTCAAATTCTGGCCCTTCGAATACGTGACCGAAAAAGGCGACCCCGTGGGCTTCGACGTGGACATCGCCCGGCAGATCGCCAAGGAACTCGGGGTGGAGCTGGACATCAAGGACATGGAGTGGACCGGACTCATCCCGGCCCTTCAGGCCGGAAAAATCGACCTGATCATCTCCGGCGTCACCGGCACCCTGGAGCGAGCCAAGACCATCACCTTCTCCCGGCCCTATTTCACCACCGGCCTGTGCGCCCTGACGAGCACCAAAAAAGCCCCGAACCTGGCCTCCGTGGCCGCCCTGGACGATCCCAACCGGATCATCGCCGTCAAGACCGGCACCACCGCCGACCTGGTGGCCGCCAAACGCTTTCCCAAGGCCCACATCAACCGCTTCAAGGAAGAAACCGCCTGCGTCCAGGAGGTGGTCAGCGGCCGGGCCGACGCCTTTTTCTACGATCAAATCTCCATCGCCAAGCACCACAAGCAAAACCCCGAAGCCACCAAGGCCCTTTTGACCCCCTTCACCTACGAGCCGTTTTGCATCGCCATGCAAAAAGGCGACTTCGACCTGTGGCAATGGCTGGACATGTTCCTGGAGATCTCCAAGTCCAACGGAACCCTGGACGACCTGCGCCGGAAACACTTCGGCGAGTTGTTGCAGTAGGAGACGGCGCGTAGAGGGCTGCCGCCCCGGGCAGGGCGGCGGCCCCGATGACGTTGTGGGTCGGATCAGATCGAATCGCGGCGCTGAAAGTGACCGGCGACGGTATGCAGGACGGCGGCGAGCTCCTCGGCCTTGGCAGGGGGAACCTTGCGCTTGCTTTTCTCGTATTCGCTGATGTGGCTTTGCGGCACGCCGATTTTCTCCGCCAGTCGGCTCTGCGTCAAACCGGCCCGCAACCGCGCCCCCCGCAGCCGTCATCCCCGGCCGCAGCATGAGAACGTGAAAATTTTCACGGATCGCCGCATCCCCTCTCGACGGGACGTCCGACATCGGATAGGGTCGCCCGCCTGGTGAGCGTCGCCATCCATGCCATACCCCGGAATGGCCATATCGCACCTGGCCGCCGCCTCGGACCCCGCCATGCGTCCCTCTCGTTCATAACCTGAAAACGAACCACAAAACGTCTCACCCCCATCACATGCGAAGAGAGCTCCTCCTGCCGCTCATTGGAACGGCCCTGTTTTTTACGTTTGAATATGTCTGCTACGCCGCCGGCCGGGCCTTTGCCGGGCTGTCGCACCCGTTTGCCCCGCTTCTGGCCGCCAATATCGCAGGCGTGCTGGCCGCCTCGCTGATACGCGTTCCCGATCCGGCCGCCCCGGCCCGAGACCCCGCCCACGACTCCGCTGACGCCCGGCGGACCCTGCGCCGCATCGCCCTCGGCCTCATCGCCGCCTCGGGCCTGGGCGGGACGCTGTGCATCCTGTCCCCGGGGAGCGGGGACACGGCGAGCATCCTGTTCACGGCCTCGGCCCTTTTTGCCGGGGTTCCCCTGCCGTTTCTCTTCCGGACGCTTTTTGCCAACGCCCCGGCCCAAAACCTGGGCCTGTCCCTGGGATCATGCCTGGCGGCGGCAGAGATGGTCTGGATATTCCTGCACGTGGACCAGGCCAACCCGCTGGACAGCTCCACCCTGCACACCTTCCTCGGCGTGGTGCAGATCCTGACGGGGATCGTGACGGCGGCGGCCCTCATGGGGCGGCGCGCCGACGCGCAACGGCCGCCACGCCGCCTCCTGCCGCCCTGCCCCAAGCGTCTGGCCATGCAGACCCTGGGTTATCTGGCGGTCATCGCCAGCGTTTTTTTCCTCCTGGACTCCATCATCGATCTCATCTTTTATCGCTATGACAGCGCCACGCAGCCCATACCCCGGGGGATCAGCCTCTACGTCTGGATGGCCTATCCGATCCTGGGACGCCTCCTGGACCGCTACGGGGCCGGCGCCGGTTTCTTCCTGGCCTGTCTGGGACTTTGCATCGTCTCCCCGGCCCTGACGGTCCTGTCCCAGAGCACGCCCATGTACTGGCTCGTCTTCGGCCTGGATATCATCGGCAGGCACGGGGCCTTCCTGTTTCTCACCCTGGTGTTCGCCCGCCACGCCGACCGGATGCGGCTGCCGGGTCTGGTCGTCTGCACCCCCTATCTGCTCCAGCATGCGGCCTATCTGGTCATGTGGCTTTTTTTCAACGCCTTCCACCCGGGTTCGGGCTTCATCCTCCTCATCTCCTCGTTCCTGTGCGCCTCCTTCGGCCTTCTGTCCTCACGGGTCCGCTACGCCCTGTCCCTGGCCGGGCATGCTCCGGCCTTGGCGCTCCCTCTGCCCGTGACCCCGCCCCGGATGATGATGGCACAGCCCCATGCGACGGAACCGCCCACAAAAGCGGAGCTTCTGCCCAGGGAAACGGCGCCCGCCCGCGAGGCCACGGCCGCGACGCAAGAGCCGGGAGATGTGCCGTGCAACGGGAAAAAGGCCGGATTTGTTCAGAAATATGGGCTTTCCAGCCGGGAGACGGAGGTGCTGGCGAACATTCTGGGGGGGATGAGCACAGCGGCCATGGCCGAGGCCCTGCATATCTCGGAGAGCACCGTCAAAACCCACGTCAAAAACATCCTGCGCAAGACCGACACCGCCAGCCGCAACGTGCTCATGGCCCTGTACATGGGCGAAGAATAGGCCACGGTACGCCGACGCTGCCGGGCGCTCGAAGGAAGGCGGCAGCCGTCCCGCCGTCCGGGAACGCGTCGCGTGGACGCGGATGCAGCGCCATGCAAGATGGAAAAACGGGCGCACCTCGCCCGGGACGATCACTCCTCGGGAAGGAGGGGGCGCCCGTCGATACAGCACACCCGCGCCAGATCGGGACGCAGGACGCGCAGCTTCCGGCTATACGGCACGGAGCGGGCGCCGAAACCGCAATACAGGAGCACTTTGCCTCCCTGGGGGATTTCGCCCAGCCGCTGATCCATCTCGAAGACCGGGATGTGTACCGCACCGGGAAGATGGCTGACCTCGAACTCGCGTTTGGTGCGCAGATCGACAATGAAAAGGTCCGGTGCGGCCAGACGGTAGCGTTCGGCCTCTTCCGGCGTAAACCGGCAGTCCTCGTCAGCCCGGGCGGGCGCCCCCCACAGCCAGACTACGGCACAAAATAACGCCAGGAGCATTCGCACGCCGCGCCCCCGGACCATCCCGGCCCGCCAGATTCCCGCAGCTTCAATACCATGCTCAATTCCCATGCTCCACCTCGCGACACGTCTCGCCGTCGACGGCAGCCCCCCGATCCCACAGGGGATCGGCCTGGACCACGCCGGAGGCGTCGTGAAATGACGCAGCCGCAGCTCCATGCGCCAGCCCTGCCGCACGGCGGTTCGGCCCGGAAAGACATCCCGGCCTGGCCGAGTCCTCTGCGACAGCCCCGAAAACGCTAGTCCGCATCCTCCTTTCTGTCAAGATAGCTGTATCTTTCAAGGCTGTTACGGCACGGCTCATCCTTTCGGCGGAGGCGCTTTTCTCTAAAAAATCATCCTTTTGGCGGATTGTTCCCCGTTCGCTTTCCATGATTGCGTCCCGTGCACCAGCCAACGGATGGCCATTGGGCGAGGGGCGGCATGGGCCGAGTTGCACCTGGGAGGAAAACCTAACCGGAACGGAGTATATTCATGCTGAAGAACAGATTTTTCACGATGATGATCCTGGCGGCGGCGTTGACCATGCTGCTGGCCGGAACAGCCATGGCCAAAGAGATCGTGGTCATGAACGGCACGGGGTTCGAGATCCACGCCCTGGCCCTGTCGCCCAGCGAATCGGGCAACTGGGGCCCGGACCTTTTGGGAGACGACATCCTCAAACCCGGCGAGGGGCTGAAGATCAACATCTCCGGCGAGGCCAACAACTGGGATCTGGGCGCCCAAGACGGCGACGGCGGCCAGGTGACCTTCCAGAATCTGGACTTCCGCAAGGCCAGCCAGATCACCCTGCACGCCGACGGCACCGGCACCTTGCAGTAACGCCCCCCGCAGGATGGAAAACGCCCGGTCTGGTTGAACCCAGGCCGGGCGATTCCCCTTGTGTGTGATCGGTCCCGCGTCAGCCGTCTCTGCCTGTCGGCGTCCCGAACCTCGGCAACACCCGCCCGGCCCGCTGGCAATAGCCATCCCAGGCCTGGGCGAACCGGCGGCGCAACATGGCCTCCTCGCGCGGCACGCGGATGATCCACATGGCGGCAAAAGCCGGAAGGACCAGGAACCCGGCGATCCAGTTCTGGATCAGAAGCGGCTGGGCCAGGGCCGACAGCCAGATCGCGGCGTACATGGGATGGCGGATGCGCCGGTAGATGCCGTGGGTCACCAGGGTGTGATCCTGGCGCATCTCCAGGCCCGGGCTCCAGTTCCGGCCGAGATCGGCGTGCGCCCGCCAGAAAATGATCAGAAACGGGATCTGCAAAAACGCCCCGGCCGCCACGGCGCCTCCGGGCAACGCATAGTCCGCGAAGGCGAAGCACCCCGTGGCCAGATGCGCCAAGGGCAAAAGCATCATCGTGGCGAACATGGCGAAAAGGAGGATCACTTCGTCTGGGCCCTTGTGGGCCTCGACGATGGCGTTTCTCCGGTTGCGGATGCTGTACGGCAGCCGGATGACGAACATGGCCATAAATCCCGCCAACCAGACCAGCGTCCCCGGGCCGTTCTCCCGCCAGCGTGCCGCCGCCAGAACCAAAAGCAGAAACCCGGCGGCCACCATCACCCACAAAAAGCCACTTCGGGTCAGGGATCGATGCGTTTTGTCCATGACATCCTCCATGCTTGCGACGTATTTTGGGGATACTTTCATAATTGAAAATGATTTGCAATATCAAACTGACAACATGTCCCTCCCTCAAGCCTTTGGGAAATAATCGGCCCCCCGCCCGAACCGGAGGCTCCCGGCCGGGATCACGCATGGTCCGGAATGCCTTCTGGTTGGGCATGGCGGACGCGACGCGGCACAGGACGCGGCGTCAGGCTGGCTCGCCCGGCATCCAGTCCACGATCTCCGCCCGGGGATGCGCCTCGCGCCAGGCGGCAAAGTCCGTCGCGTCGCGCACCCCGCCCTCAATGACGGCCCGGTAGATCTCGATGCCGATGACCCCGGCCTCAGGCGGAATCACGTCCTTGAGACGCAGGATGGCCAGCCGCGTCTCGGGGGTCAGGGCCCGTTCGATGCGCTCGGCCACGGTCTCGAAATAGCCCGCATACCGGGAACCGGGAGGCAGGTGGATCATGTCGATCTGCCAGGATTCGCCCTGGATGTCGGTAAACCAGGCATGCCATTCCAGGCAGGTGTCGTCGGCCTGAAGCAGGTTGGCGTAGGTGGCGCGGGTGAGCCTGGGGTGTTCGGCCATCCTGGCCACGGCGGCGAAGCTTGCGGCGATGTCGAAGGGGTCGCTGTAGATGTGGACGTCGATGTCACGCCTGTGCAGCAACAGGCCGGTTCGCACCGAGCCCACCAGATTAACCGTGGCACCCACGGACTCCCAGGCCGGGAACAGGCCGCAGTCCTCGATCACGGCCCTGGCTTTTTGCTGGTTGGCCGCAGAGATGGCCAGAAGGTCGCGGATCATATCCTCCTCCTTTGCGCGCCGCACCGGACGCACGCGCTGCAAAAAACGCCCGGCCTGGGTTCGACCAGACCGGGCGTTCCATGGCATGGGACGCAGCCTAGAAATTGAAGTTCAGCCGCTCCCTGAGTTCCGCCATGTTGCGCTCGGCCACGGCCTTGGCCCGGGCGTTGCCCGAGGCCAGGATATCCCGCACCATGTCCGGGTTTTTGTCCAGTTCCACCCGCTTGGCGTGGATCGGGGTGAGAAACGCCGTCAGGTTCTCCACCAAAAGCTTCTTGCAGTCCCCGCAGCCCCAGGTGGCGTTGACGCAGCCGTCCACAATCTCCGGCAGCCGGGCCTTGTCCGTCAGAAGCTCATGGTACGGATAGAGGTTGCACTCCTTGGGGTCGCCCGGGTCTTTGAGGCGGGCCCTTTTGGCGCAGGTCAGCATGCCCATGACCTTCTTTTTCATGGACGCCGGATCTTCCCCCAGGGCGATGGCGTTGCCGTAGCTCTTGCTCATCTTGCGGCCGTCCAGGCCCGGCAGCTTGGGGGACGGGGTCAGAACCGCCGCCGGTTCCGGGAAAAACTCGCCGTACAGGTAGTTGAAGCGCCGGGCGATCTCCCGGGTCAGTTCCAGGTGCGGCAACTGGTCCTGGCCCACGGGCACCGCGCCGGGCTTGTAGAGCAGGATGTCCGAGGCCATGAGCACCGGATAGCCGAGGAAGCCGTAGGTGCTCAAATCCTTGGCCGCAAGCTCCTTGACCATGTCCTTGTAGGTGGGACAGCGCTCAAGCCAGGACACGGGCGTGATCATGGACAGGAACAGGTTGAGCTCCACATGCTCGGGCACCTGGGACTGCTGGAACAGCACGCACTTCTCGGGATCGAGCCCCCCGGCCACCCAGTCCTTGACCAGTTCCGGCACAAATCCCTTGATCCGCGACGGATCGGCGTATTCCGTGGTCAGGGCGTGCCAGTCGGCCACGAAGAAAAAACAGTCGTGGTCGCGCTCAAGGGCCACCCAGTTGGCCAGGACGCCGAAATAGTGCCCCAGATGAAGCGGCCCGGTGGGCCGCATGCCGGATACGATGCGGGTGTTCGTCGTCTCGCCCATGCTTTCCCGTCCAAAGTGGTTTTACGGTGCCGCGCGCCCTTACAGGATCAGGCCGCGCATGAAGATGATGGCCGGGAACAGGAGCTTGCCCAATAACCCGGTCACCGCCAGAAGGATGACCACAAAAAAGCCGTACCGCTCGTAGCGCAGATAGGCATACGCGGCCCGGGGCGGCAAAAGCCCGGCCACGATGCGGCTGCCGTCCAGGGGCGGAATGGGCAACAGGTTGAAAAGCCCGATGGCCAGATTCACCGTCACCCCGGCCAGACACATATAGGCCAGGGGCTCCCAGATCATGGCCCCCAGGCTTCCGGCCTCGGAGGCCACGGCCAGCCCGCCCGTCACCCGAAAGAGCACGGAAAAAACCACGGCCAAGACAAAATTCATGACCGGGCCGGCCACCGAAACCAGGATCATCCCCCGGGCCGGATCCTTGAAATAGCGGGGGTCCACGGGAACCGGCTTGGCCCAGCCGATCATCCGGGTCAACAGGAAGGCCAGAACGCCCATGGGGTCCAGGTGTTTTATGGGATTGAGCGTCAACCGCCCCGCAGCCTTGGCCGTGGGGTCGCCCAACAGGTAGGCCACATAGCCGTGGGCCACCTCATGAAAGGTGACGGCCACCAGAAGCGGCACGGCCAGAAGCGCGATCTCGCGCACATAGGAGGCGATATCAAAGGACATGGGCATGGCGGCTAGCACGAACCATCCGGGCGGGCAAGCAAAACCCTCCGCAAACAAAACGGCGCGCCGGGGGATGCTCCGGCGCGCCGCCACCAAGCCTGGTGAAAAATCTAAGCCGAGGCCCGGGCCTTCTCCAGGGCCAAGGCCACCTTGCCCTTCAGTTCACCCAGATCCACGGACTTGACCACATAGTAGTCGGCCGCGATGGACTTCAGATCATGCTGGAAGCTGTCGTAGGCCGTGCTCAGGATCACCGGCAGGGCCTGATCCTGGCCGCGAATCTCCTGGAGCAGATCGAGTCCCGAGCGGTTGGGCCCGAGCTTGATGTCCAAAACCACCACCTCGGGCTTGACCCGGGCCAAGAGCTCCAGGATGTCTTCCTCGCCGTCCGAAGTCACCACCTGGTAGCCTTCGCCTTCAAGCTCTTCCTGGTACAGCATCCGTATATGCTTTTCGTCGTCCACAACCAATATCTTACCGCCCATGGCATGCTCCTTGCGGTTTTAGTCACACACATCTCACGTTCATGTTATGGGGCAAAAAATCCGGCCGGTCAACACCGTTTTCTCCTTGCGCTTCCAGGCCTCCCGACGCTACCACGACCCCATGATCACCGTGCACATGGAGCCAAAACGCTCGACACTCGAATTTCCCCGCATCAACACCGTGCTCCAGCTTCTGGGCAAGCTGGGCCTTCGGACCAACGACGCCCTGATCATCCGGGGCGGCGAGCTGCTCACCCCGGATCGCCGCCTGCATTACGGCGATACCATTACCGTCCGTCTGGTCATGTCGCGCGGGTGACGCCGTAGAGACAGAAGGGTCAAGATCGCCGGGATGCGGGAGCCGGAGCCGCCTGGCGGGTCACGGCGGCCGGGGTTGACGCAGGCCTCTCCAGGCATTATTTGAGCTACAATGTAGCCCAAATAAGGAAGTGCTCTCATGGCTGAAAACGCAGTGGTCCGGGCCCGAATCGACGGGCGCATCAAAGAGGAGGCCGCGACGGTCCTGGCCTCCATGGGGCTTACCGTGTCCGACGCCTTCCGGCTCTTGCTGACCCGGGTGGCTCGGGAAAAGACCCTGCCCTTCGAACCGCTGGCCCCCAACGCGGAGACCATTGAGGCCATGCGCGAGGCGCGGCGGGGCAAACTCGCCTCATTCGCCACAGTGGACGATCTCATGGCGGATCTGGATGCGGACGATTGAGCGAACCTCACGGTTCAAGCGCGACTTCAAACGCCAGACCACGGGGCCATATCGCGGCACGCTTCATGACGACCTGCGCACCGTCCTGACCCTTTTGGCCGCCGACCTGCCCTTGCCCATAAAATACCGGGATCATGCCCTCGCAGGGGAATGGAAGGACCACCGGGACTGCCATATCCGCCCCGATTTGGTGCTCATCTACCGAACGCCCGACGCGGGAACGCTGCAACTGGTCCGTCTGGGCTCCCACAGCGAGCTTGGCCTCTGATCGCCTGATCCCTCACCCTCCAAGGAGCACGCCCATGAAATGCCGCCGCTGCGGCGAGGTGGCCCAGGTGGCCCTGCCCAGCCACCATACGGGTTTTTGCCCCACATGCTTTCTGGACTTCTTCCGGGCCCAGGTGGCCCGCGCCATCCGCCGCCACCGCATGTTCGGCCCGGACGAGCGGGTGCTGGTGGCCGTGTCCGGGGGCAAGGATTCCCTGGCCCTTATGCATGTGCTGGGGGAGATGGGCTATCAGGTGGAGGCCATGCACATCGACCTGGGGATTACGGGGTCTTCAGAGCCGATCCGGGCCTTCGTGGAAGACTTCTGCCGCACCCGGGGCCATGTCCTGCATGTGGTGGAGACGGCCACGGACGGCCTGGCCATCCCGGACGTGAAACGCACCGTGCGCCGCCCCATCTGTTCCGTGTGCGGCAAGATCAAGCGCCACTGGTTCAATCGTTTCGCCTTCGAACACGGCTTTGCGGCCATGGCCACGGGGCACAACCTGGACGACGAGGTGGCGCGGCTTTTCGCCAACACCCTGCGCTGGGACGCGGCCTACCTGGGCGGCCAGGGACCGACGCTTCCCGGCGAGGGCCTGTTCGTGCGCAAGGTCAAGCCCCTGTGCCGCCTGACGGAATTCGAAACCGCCGCCTACTGTTTTTTCTCCGGCATCACCCACTGGCACGAGGCCTGCCCCTACAGCGGCGGGGCCAGCTTCACCAGCCACAAACGCCTTTTGGCCGACCTGGAACAGACCAGCCCCGGGACGAAAATGGCCTTCTACGAAAACTTCCTGCACACCGGCCGACCGGCCTTCGCCGCTGCGGGCAAGGCGGGCTACGGCGAGCTTCAGGCCTGCGCCGAGTGCGGTTATCCGTCCTCCGGGGAAATCTGCGGGGTGTGCCGGGTGCGGCGCATGGTGGCCGGGGCCGACGCCACTTGACCATGCTTGTTGGCAGGCATATTGTTGGTATACCATATTATGCGGCCGGGAGGGCAGCCCCGCCAAACCAGCCTCCTGCCGCGCGAGGTGACCATGGACCAAAATCAACCCGGCCTTGACGACGTCTACGTCTACGATCCGGAACAAGCCCCGGGATTTCTCATCAGCCGCACGGCCATGCGCATGCGCCTGAACCTGCGCCGGCTCTTTCTGGAGAACGGCCTGGACGTGACCCCCGAGCAGTGGGGGGTGCTTCTGTGCCTGTGGCGGGAGGAAGGCCTGACCCAGAGCGGGCTGGCGGATCGCACCGTCAAGGACCGCACCACCATCACCCGCATCCTGGATCTGTTGGAGAAAAAGGGGCTGGCCCAGCGGCGCAAGGACGCCAGCGACCGGCGCACCTTCCGCATCCATCTGACCGAGGCCGGGCGGCAGGCCCGCAAGGAGCTGTTTCCGCTGGTGCAGGGCTTTGCGGGTAAGATCTACGCGGATCTGCACGAGGCTGATCTTTCCGCGCTCCAGAGCATCATGGCGAAAATCAACAACAGGCTCGACGAGCTTGAATCGGACGTGGCGCCCGCATGATCAAGAAACTGCCCGGGACTGCCCGAGGAAATGCATTGATCGTCTCGCAAAGCAAAAGGGCCGCGAAAGCGGCCCTTTTGCGGGAATATGGCGCAAGGCCCTAATACACGACCCTTTTGACGCCTTCGATGGCCCCGATGCGCTCACAGACCTCGGGCGTGGGCTTTTGATGCACCACGTAGACGGTCTGCACATGCTCGTTGAGCTTTCTGGAGTTGTTCTCGCGGATGTTCACCCCCATCTCGCCAAAGGCCATGCCGAACTTGCCGAACATGCCCGGCTTGTCCTCGTGGGTGATGAAGATGGTGTAGATCTCCCGACCCTCTTCCTCCACGGTCTGCCCGGCGTTCACCGACTGGTTGAAATCCCCCAGGCGCAGATACTTGGCCACCACCTCGGCGATCTCCAGGCCCGTGCGGCGCATGGCGTTGCGGGTGGAGGCCCCCAGGTGGGCGCTGAACAACACGTTGTCCAGTTCCATGAGCTTGTTGACGAAGGGCTCGCCTTCGCGCTTGGGCTCCTTGCGGTAGGTGTCCAGGGCCGCCCCGGCGATCTCCCCGCTTTTTAAGGCGTCGTACAGGGCGTCCTCGTCCACGTTCACGCCCCGGGAGGCGTTGATGAGGAAGGCCGTATTCTTCATGAGCTTGAGTTCCCGCGCCCCGATCAGCGTCTCCCGGCCGCCGGTGTGCAGGGACAGGAAATCCGCAGCCTTGAACACATCGTCCACGGTGTCCAGATATTCCACGTCGGAATCCAACTTGCGGTACACGTCGTAGCCCACCACCTTCATGCCCAGGGCCTTGCCCTTGGCCGCCAGGGCCTGGCCGATGCGGCCGCAGCCGATGACGCCCAGGGTCTTGCCCATGAGCTCCACGCCCTGGAAACGCTTCTTGTGCCAGGTTCCGGCCTTGAGGGTGGCATGGGCGAAGGGCACCTTGCGGGCCACGCCGAGCATCAGCCCCAGGGCGTGTTCCGCCGTGGCGTTGGTGTTGCCGTTGGGCGCGAATTTGACGATGACCCCGTTTTCCCGGGCGGCCACCAGATCGATGTTGTCCGTGCCCACGCCGCCCCGGCCCACGACCTTGAGCTTGCCGCCGTTTCTGGTCCCGGCCTCGATGACCTCCCGGGTGACCTTGGTGGCGCTGCGCACCAACAGGGCGTCGAAATCCTTGATGTCGCCGATGAGGTCGTCGATGTCGCGCTTGACCGTGTCGACCTCGAAGCCCTCTTTGTGCAGATATTGAATCCCTTCTTCCACCAGACCGTCGTTGGCCAATATCTTCATGGATGCTCCCATCGTCGGTTGAAAGTGCCTGCGCCACCCGGACGAAAGGCCCTGCGTCCGGTCACCCCCCCATTGAACGTCCTTTCGGCGGCCCGCGTTTCGCCGCCCGCCGGTCTCTCCCCCCGGGACAGGGCGGGATGGACGCGGCGAAAAAACGGGCGTCGCCTTCCAGGGACGCCCGTTTCCCAAACCCTCTATGCCGTGGGCAGGGACGATTTCAGATCCGCAAGATAGGTTTCAAGCATCGCGGGCGTGATGTCGCCCATGTGCCCGATGCGGAAAATCGGCTGTTTGCCGTCCTTCTCAAGCTGCTCGTTGAGCTTGCCGTAGCCCGGATCGTACAGGTAGCCCTTGGCCCGCATGACTTCCTTGACGGCCTTTAGATCCTTGACGGAGATCCCCTTGGGCGCGCGCACCGTGGTCAGGGTGGCCGAACCATGCCCCTTTTGGGCGAAAAGCTCATAGCCGGGCAGTCCGGACACGAAATCGGCCACCATGCCGCGCATGGTCTCGTGGCGGGCGAACCGGTTTTCGATGCCCTCTTCATTGACGATGTAGTCGAGCTGCACGAACATCTGGTTGGCCAGGGTGCAGTTGGGGGTGGTCAGGGTCTGGAACTTCCCGGCCCGGCCGAGCTGGCCCAGGATGTCCGAGGAATGGCCCCGGTTCGCCACCTTACCGGCCTTGTCCACGGCCTCGGCGGTGACGAAGGCGATGCCGAACCCGGCCGGAAGCCCCAGGGACTTCTGGGTGGAGGTGCTGTACATGGCGCAGCCGCTCTCCGCGATGGGGCAGGCCGCGCCGCCGAAGATGCTCACCCCGTCCACCAGGGCCAGGGCTCCGCTTTTGCGGATGATCTTGCAGGCGGCCACGATGTCGTTGGTCACGCCGGTGGAGGTCTCGTTGTGGGTGATGGTCACCACGGCGGGCTTGTGCTCACTGATGCCCGCCTCCAAAACGGCAAGATCCATGGCCCGACCCGGCTCGAACTTGAGTTGCACGGCCTTTTTGCCGTTGACCACGGCCATCTTGTGGTACAGGTCGCCAAACGCCCCCACGGAGGCGTTGAGCACGGTCTCGCCATCGGCCGCCAGGGATCGGATGGAGGCCTCCATGGCCGTGGAGCCGCTGCCGTTGAAGATGATGACCTGATGGTCGTCGCCCACCCCGGCCAGCTTTTTCAAGTTGGTCATGATGGGCTGGAAGCGCAGGTTGTTTTCCGTGTCGCGGTGCCCGAATTCCGGCAGAAGACCGGCCTGGCGGACCTGCGGCCGGATGAACGTGGGACCGGTGATGAAAAGGGTCAATTCGGCAAAGGAGGTATCCTTCATGTCCATGGCTCCCGGGGTTTGAAATGTGGTGGCGCACCCTATTCCAAAAATCTGGCCCAATCAATTGCCCAGACGCGCGGCGTTTTCCGTTTCACTCCTGACGGCTCAGGTCTCCCCCGCCCTCGCCGCCCCTGTCCCGTCCATGTCGGCAACCCCCCATTGCGCCACACTTTTTTTTGCAAACCAGGAAAGTCGAGTAACCGCATATATAATCTTGCATGTTTTGTGCGCCCAGGCTATCTGACGGAAGTGGAGTATGCATGAAGGCTGAACATCCGCCCGGCGCCGCCGCGCCATCCCCGTTGGTCGACTTGTTGCGCCGGGAAAACGTCGAACTCAAGATTCGACTGCGCGAATGCATTGACGATCCCGCCCAACCCCTGGAAGTCGCCCGGAGCGAATTTCTGGCCAACATCAGCCACGAATTGCGCACCCCCTTAAACGGCATCCTGGGCATGCTGCAAATCATGGCCACCACCGAGATGACCGCCGAGCAGCGCGACTGCGTGGAAACGGCCCTGGATTCCAGCCGTACCCTGCTGTGGGTCTTAAACGACATCCTGGAATTCACCCGGGTGCGCTGCGCAGGCCTCGAATTCACCGCCAAGGCCTTCTCCCCCGGCGAGATCGCCGAATCCGTGCTCCAGGCCTTCCGCCACCGGGCCACCCACAAGGGACTCACGCTGACCTGCACGGTGGACGAAAGCGTCCCGGGTTGCCTGATCGGCGACGGGGCCAGGCTACGTCAGATCCTGTTCCATCTCATGGGCAATGCGGTCAAATTCACCGACAAGGGGAACGTGCGCCTGGAGGTGCAGGCCTTGCCCTTTGGCCGCACCGGGGAGCAGATCACCCTGCTTTTCATGGTGTCGGACACGGGCATCGGCATCCCGGACGACAAGCTGGCCGGGGTGTTCGTGCCGTTTATCCAGGCCGACGGCTCCTCGTCGCGCCGCCACCAGGGGCTGGGGCTGGGACTGGCCGTGGTGCGGCGGATCGTGGAATGCATGGGCGGTTCGGCGGCCCTGGAAAGCACGCCCGGCCAGGGGACCACGGCGTATGTGGGAATGCCCTTCGGCCTCCCCGTGGCCTGCCCCTACCCGGGATCGGCGGACACGTTACGAAGCGACGCCGTGCCGACCTCCGATGCGGC
>NZ_JAZHDB010000161.1:0-15967 GCF_036584575.1 Desulfolutivibrio sp. | reverse complement strand
CATCCGGCTGACGAGGCCAGGGGGTTCCGGGGGAAATGATTTCCCCCGGGCGGGGTCCGGGGCGGCAGCCCCGGTTGCCGAGCGCGGGGCGGCAGCCCCGGTTAGTCTTGGGCTTTGATGTGGGCGATGATGCCGGTGGTGGAGATGCCGGGCAGAAGGGGCAGGCTTTGGACGCGTCCGCCCCGGGCCAGGACCACGTCTTTGCCCACGATGGCGTCGGGGCGCCAGTCGCCGCCCTTGACCAGGATATCGGGCTGGGTGGCGGTGATGAGGGACAGGGGGGTGTCGTCCTCGAAGGGGATGACGAAGTCGGTGGACGCAAGGCTGGCCAGGACGAAGGCCCTTTGGTCGAGCGGGGTGACCGGCCGCGCGGGGCCTTTGAGGCGGGTCACGGAGGCGTCGGAATTGACGCCGACGACCAGGATGTCGCCGAGGAGTCTGGCCCGGGCCAGGAGGTCGGCGTGTCCGGCGTGGAGCAGATCGAAGCAGCCGTTGGTGAAGACCACGGTTTTATGGTCGCGCCCGGCGGACAAAAGGGCAAGGAGCCGGGGCAGGGCGACGATCTTGGAATGCGGCGGGACGGCAGGCATCAGACGCGGCGGGCGCGGCGGGCCAGGGTTGGGGACGACCCGAAAAGCAGAAGTTCCAGCCAATCCAGGCCGAATTCCAGGCAGGCCTCTTCGTCGGCCAGGATGGGTTCCTGGCGCGAGGCGTCCATCTCCAGGTGGTCGAACAGCTTCATGCGCACGAGAAAATCCTGGAAGGCGTCGGGGGTGTATTGGGCCAAAAAGACCATGTTGGCCTGTTTGGAATGCAGCCGGACGCCATGGTTGCGGGCCAGGGCCATGAGCCGCATGTAGCGATCATTATAACGGTAGTAATCGGCCAATCCCTGGTCTGCGAGCCAGGTGTCCGACCGCCACGGGGTGGTCTCCTCGAAGCCGCGGCAGTGGGGTTCGCGCACGACGAAATATTGTTCCGCCACTTGCCCGGCGTCGTCCAGGCGGGTGGCCCGGCCCAGGGGGTAGGTGCGGCAGGCCCCGGGACGGTTCGCATAGACCTGGCAGCCGGAAGCGGCCACGAAGGGACAGGGCTTGCGGGGTTTGTCCTTGAGCATGTTCAGGGACAGCATGGGGAATCCGGTGTCGGGGCTGAGGGAGAGGCGCGCGTAGAGCCTGGCGAATTCGTTGCCGCTAAGGCGCAGGCTGCGGCGCAGGCGCAGGGCGTCGTAGGGCGTGAGCATGAGGTTGAGGTCGCCGCAGCAGGCGTTGAAGCAGGGGACTGCTGGGTTGCAGGCGAACTGGAAGGATTCGCCCGGGCGCAGTTCGGGCAGGGAATCGAGAAAAGCCTGCGTATCGTCACGGTCCTGCGGCTGGTGTATGGTATCGGTGTCCATGATCGTCTCCGGGGGCGTGATTACGCTGTTGCGTGGTCCATGGCAACCGTTCGCCGTCGGCCGGGGAGGCCTGCCGCAGGGTATGTTCCCTGGCGCAGAGGAATGGTGTGCGGGCTTGACAGGTCATGAAAAAAGGGTGAACTTTCGGGCTCCTGGATAATTGCGATCGGCGTTGGGGGTCGCGGCTTTCCAAAAGACATGGAGCGCCCATGGATGAAGTGGTCGTCTTGCGTTTATCCAACCACCTGCCTGAACTGGACAGGTTGGCGGAGGCCGTAGAGGCTTTCGGGGAGCGTCACGGTTTTCCCCGAAAGATGATCTATCAAATCCGCCTGGTTCTGGATGAACTCTTGACCAACGTCATTTCCTATGGTTTTTCCGATGACAAGAATCACGAGGTCGAGGTGGAAATCCGTCTCGCCGATTCGCGTCTTTTGTTTCGTATCGAGGATGACGCCACGCCCTTTGATCCCATGCGGGCCGACACGCCCGATCTGACGTCCACCTTGGAGGACAGGGCCATCGGGGGGCTCGGCATCCATCTGGTGCGCAAGCTCATGGATTCCGTGCGCTATGAGTACCGAGACGGGAAGAACCGGCTTTTTCTCGAAAAAATCATCTCTTGATCGTAAAAGGGGTTCCAACATGGAATTGGTGGAAAAACGCGATGGCGACGTGACGATATTGGTTCTCAACGGTCGCCTTGACAGCAATACCTCCAAGATTCTGGAGGACAAGGTCATGGACATCCTGCGCCAGGGCAACAAAAAAGTGCTCATGGACTTCCTGGATGTCGATTACATCAACAGCACCGGCCTGCGGGTGCTGCTTCTGGCCTTGCAGCAGTTGAAAAAAAACCAAGGGAAGCTGATTCTGTGCTGCATCAAGGACTACATGAAGGAAGTGTTCGAGATCTCCGGATATACGGAAATCTTTCCCATTTTTGCGACCCAGGACGACGCCGTCAAGGGTTTTGCCTGATTCAACGGGAAGCAGTGGTTTCGGACACGGTTGCCTTCCCCTGCAAGACGGACGACATCCGCCTCGCAAGGAGACGATGATGAGAAGATGGATTTTTTTTGCGTTGCTTATGGCGTTTCCGGGATGGGCCCTGGCGGCCGGTTCCGCCCCCATGGAACTGGCCGGTTTGCGCCTTGGCGGCGACATCTCCCAGTACGCCCAGCTTATCGACGCGGATTCGGCCTCGAAAGGTTTTTTTCGGCCACATCTGGAGATGGTGTCCTTAAAGGATCGGGAAGGGCTGCGCAGCGCCTATGCTGACTACGGCACCTGCCAGAACAAGGGCCGGATCGTGCGCATCAAGGTCAACTATACCGACGGTTCGCTGACCTTTTTTGAAAAGCTTTTGAGTGAGCTCAAAAAACGCTACGGCCAGCCCGAGGATTGGCGGGGCAACCCCTTCGGCACCCTGCGGGCCTGGAAGTGGAGCATTGCCTCGGGCGCCGACCGCATCAGCATGGTGCTTATGTATTATGCCGGAGACGACGGGGAATATACCGAAGGCAACTCCCTGCGCATCACCTCCCGCAACATGGTGGACGAGGAAGACCGGTGCTACGCTGCCCGAAAAAATGGCGGCGAACCGGCCACCGAGTTGCGCAAACCCGCCGACGTGTCCGAGCTGGATTGGCTGTTGCCCAAGTAGGTGGGTGTGAACAGCCCTCCCGGCGTTGCGGCGTCATCCGCTCTTCTGCATCATCGGTACCAGGAAAAAAAGGCCGTCCTGGCGGGCCTGTTGCAGCGATTGGCCGATCTTTCCGGCAGGATCGCCTGGCCGGGCGCGGCCGAGTCCCGACAGACGGCCGCCAGCCTTCTGGCCAGCCTTGGCGAACCGTTTCTCTTCGTGGTGGTGGGCGAGGTCAAGACCGGAAAAAGCAGCCTGGTCAACGCCCTTTTGGGTGAAGACCTGTGCGAGGTGGCCCCGGACCCCTGCACCGACCGCATCCGCATGATCCTTTACGGCGAGACCGCCTCGGATGTCGCGGTCGATCCGTATCTGTCCCATGTCCGCGTCCCGCATGAAATCCTGCGTGAAATCGCCGTGGTGGATACTCCAGGCGTGGACAGCATCATCGACCGCCATCAGGAAATCACCGAACGGTTCATCCCCAAAAGCGATCTGGTGCTGTTCGTCTTTTCGGCCATCAATCCTTATTCCCGTTCGGCCTGGGAGTTTTTCTCCTTGGTGCGCCAGGAATGGCGTCGGAAGGTGATCTTCATCCTCAACCAGGCCGACCTGGCCACGGCGGAACAGCTTCGGGTCAACGAGGCCTCGGTCAGGCGGCTGGCCATGGAGCGCGGCGTGGCCGAACCCGTGCTGTTCGCCGTCTCCGCCACCCGGGATTCAGCCGACCCCGAGGGCAGCGGCATCGAGGCCGTGCGCCGCTACATCCGGGACATGGTCACCGGGGGCGGTCACTACGCCCAAAAGCTCCTTTCCCTGTGCGACGCCGCCTCGCGGCTGATCGAACGGTTCTCCCGGGCCCTGGCCGCCCGCCGCGAGGAGATCGACCGGGACGCAGCCCAGGCTGCGGACATCCGGGAGCGCATGGCCCAGGCCCAAGCCGCCGCCGGGCGCGAGGTGGGCAGTCTGGTGGCCCGGGTGACGGCGGTCTATGCCCGGCTGTCCCGGGATTTCGCCGACGCCTTCGAGGCCGAGTTGACCTTTGGCAACATGATCGGCCGTTCCCTGCGCGGCATGTTTCGTCGCGGGGGCGGCATCGACGCAAGCGTCGCCGAACTGACCGCGAATTTCGCCGAAAAGCTCACCCGCGAGGTGGAGGACGTCACCCGCCAGGGCGCGGCCCACGTCTCCGAGAGCATCCTGGACCGGGTGCGGCCGCTTTTGGACGAACTGGAGGGCCGGGACAGGTTCGGACGCGGGGGGACCGGCCAGGCCGCCCTGTCCGAAGAGCGCGAGACCGTGGCCCGGGAGGTGCGGCTTCGGGTGGAGGCCTTGCTCGGCGCGGACGGGGGATTTGCCGGGGTTTCGCCCACGGATTTTTCCGGCCTGGACCCCAAGGCGGCCATGGGCGGCGTCCTTATGGTGGTGGGCACGCTGTTTGCGGTGTCGGTCAAAAGCGTGGTGGTGGACGTGACCGGGGGCTTGGTGGCGGCTTCGGGCATGGTGCTGGCCGGAGGCGCCCTGCTCTGGAAGCGGCCGCGCATCATGCGGGTGTTTCGCAAGAATCTGGCCGAGGCCGGGGAGCGGCTGGAGGCGGAGCTTGCGGAACGGCTGGCGGCCAGGATGGAGCATCTTTTCGCCGAGCTCTTCGCCCGCTTCGATCCGTTTTTTACGGGCATCGCCGAGCGGGAACGGGTCGCCGGGGAGTTGGGCCGGGAGACGGACGCCCTGGCCGGTGACTGCGACGCGTTCGCCCGCGATGTGGGCCCTTCCGCCTGACGATCAATACGGCAGGACAAGCGGCTTCGTCCTGACGGCAGAGGCCGGGGCGACCGGTCACGTCAGGATGTCTTTTTTTCCTTTTTTCGGATGGCGCCCGCTTCTTCTCCCGGACATGCTTCTCTGGCGAACGCCAGAAGGCGTTGGGCGGCCATGTTGTCGCGTTCCGCCGGAAGGGCCGCCGCCAGATCCACCCTGGGAAGTTCCCCCTCGATCTCCGTAAAGACGACGCCCGCACGCCGCCAAACCCGAACCGACGCCGGGAGCAGGGCGACGCCGAGGCCGCTGGCCACCAGGGACAGGGTGGTGAATTTTGAGGCCGCCTCCTGCGCCGCCACGGGAGTCGCGCCGACCGTGGCGAATGCGGCGGCCATGGCCATGTCCAGGGCCGGAACCTGGCCGCGTGGCGGCAGGATCATGGGGACGCCGTCCAGGCGTTTCAGAGGAACACGGGGCAGGGCGGCCAGGGGATGGCCCGAAGGAACGGCCAGGATGTAGGACTCGCGGTGAAGGACAAAAAGATTCGCCCCTGGAATGTCCTGGCCCGCATGGCGCAAAAAGCCGATGTCCAGGCGGCCCGTGCGGATGGCCTCGGCCTGGGCCCGGGTGGTCATTTCCCGCAAATCCAGCTCCACCTCCGGGGCGCCGCTGCGAAACCGGGCCAGGGCGGCGGCCAAAAAGGCGTCCATGGCCGGATTGACGAATCCCGCAACCAGTCGGCCAGCCATCCCCGAGGCCACGCGCCGGGCCGTCTCCACGGTCTTTTCGGCTTGGGCCACAAGCGATGCGGCCTCGTGGCGAAAGGCCTCGCCAGCCGGGGTCAGGACCACCGAACGGCTGGTGCGGGAAAAAAGCAACACCCCCAGTTCCCGCTCCAGGGCCTTGATCCGCTGGCTCACGGGAGGTTGGGCCATGTGCAGCCGGGCCGCCGCCCGCCCAAAGTGCAATTCCTCGGCCACAGCCAGAAAACACCGACAGTCCCGCAGTTCCATGGATCAATACTTTTCACATCTTAATCATGTTGTAAATTGATATTTTACATATCAATAGGGAGCGCCTAGGCTGTCTTGAAGCTGCCAGGGATCACGCCGTTTACGCCAGCCTGGTGCTGGAGACGGCCCCGATCCCGGCCACCCCGCACAGGAGGAAGCTTATGAACGAACGCTACGCGCGCGGCTTTGCGGCCCTGGCCGCCCTGGCCCCGGAAAAGTCCCAGGCCGTGCAGGACGCCCTGGCCGACATCGCCCCGGACATGGGGCGGTTCATCGTGGAATTCGGCTACGGCGACATCTTCACCCGCCCCGGCCTGGATGCCGTCTCCCGCCAGACGGCCACCATCGCCGCCCTGGCCGCCTTGGGCAACGCCGCGCCGCAACTGCGGTTTCACATCGAGGCCGGGCTGGCGGCGGGACTTTCTCCCCAGGCCGTCATCGACATCATCTATGTCGCCACGGTGTTCGCCGGTTTTCCGGCCGGAATAAACGCCATCGCCATGGCCCGCGAGGCGTTCGCGGAAAAAGGCGTGGTCCCGCCGCCGCACAAGGCCCGGGAATCCGGGGCCGGGGAGCGACGGGAGCGCGGTCTGTCGGCCCTGGCCGTGACCAGCAAAAACGCCGGGCAGCAGGTGCTCGACTCCCTGGCCGACATCGCCCCGGATTTCGCCGGGTTCATCCTGGATTTTTCCTACGGCGACGTCATCTCGCGCGACATCCTGACCCCCGGGCAAAAGGAGATCGCCATGATCGCGGCGGCCACGGCCCGGGGAACCATGGCCCCCCAGCTCAAGGTGCACGTCAAGGCGGCCCGGGCCGTGGGGCTAAGTCGGGAACAGATCGTGGAGGTCATCATCCAGATGGCCGTCTATGCCGGTTTCCCAGCGGCCATAAACGGGCTCTTCGCAGCTCGGGAGGCCTTGCGGGAGATGGGGGAATAGGGCGGGGCGGCTCGCTGCGGGGGGCGCGACCGGGAAGGCCCCGGCAATGCGGTCAAACCGCTGGTACGGGGTGGACGGCGGGGATGCAGGCCGGGAAGACGGATCAGAAACGCTGACAGGAATGCGTCGCAGGCGGTTCCGGGAACGGTGCGGCCTCAGATCTCAACGATTCCCAGGGCGGCCAGCTTGGTCACAAGCTCGGTTTTCGCCACCGGCTTGATCAGATAGGCGGAGACGCCGTCTTCGAAAAGGGCGGTCATGGTGTTGTCCTCGTCGTCCATGGACGTGACCATGATGGCCTTGGCCCGTTTTTCCGGGGCGATCCCGGCCCGTTTTTCCAGGGAATGGATCTTGTCCAGGGTCTCGTGACCGTCCGGGCCGGGCATGATGATATCCATGAAGATGACGTCGTAGGGGCGCCCGGAATCCAGGGATTTGGCCACTGCCTCCACCGCTGACGCGCCGTTGCCGCAGATGTCGCAAGTTCCGTAGTGTTTGAGGTGGGCCATGAGCACCATGCGGCTGGCTTCGTCATCGTCGACAATGAGAAAATGCATGAGACGACTCCTTGCAAAAGGGCGTATCCTTTTTTTCTAGCGCAATGCCTTGATGACCACAAGGGTAAGATCGTCCTCGGGGCGGCCGGGACTGACGAAGGCCATGACCGCAGCCACCACCGCATCCACGACCTCCTGGGCCGTCCGGCTGGCGTTGGCGCGCAGGATGTCCTTGAACCGCTCCTTGCCGAACATCTCCCCGGCTGGATTCATGGCCTCCCAGATGCCGTCGGTGCCGAGAACCAGGAGTTGCCCGGCGGTGATCCCGCTACGGCTATTGTCCCCGTATTCCCAGCTTTCCTCCACCCCCAGGGGAATCCCGGCCCCCATGAGTTCATCGAAGGCGTCTTTGTCCGGATCGTAGATCAGGGCCGGGTCGTGACCGGCCCGAACCCAGGTGAGCATCCCGGTGACCAGATTGATGCTTAAAAAAAACAGGGTGATGAACCGGCCGGAGAGCTGGGTGTCCCGGCACAAAAGACGGTTGACCATGGTGATGCACCGGGCCGGGTCGGGGTCTTCGTCGGCCCGGGCGTGCAAAAGCGCCCGCCCCGTGGCCATGAACAGGGCCGCCGAGATGCCGTGGCCGGTGACGTCGCCCAGAACCACGTCGCAGGTGTCGCCGCGTTCCCGGGAAAAGGATAAAAAATCGTAGTAGTCGCCGCCTGTCTCATCGCAGAACTGGCATACGGCGGCGATGTCCAAACCCGGGATGACGGGGGGCCGTTCGGGCAGCAGGTTGCGCTGCACCTCCATGGCCAGGGCCATGTCGTTTTTGAGCTTGACCCGCTCCAGAAGTTTGGGGGCCATGGCGTTGAAGGCCGTGGCCAGATCCCCCAGTTCGTCATGGCTTTTCACCTCGGCCCGGGCCGAAAGGTCGCCCTCGGCGATCTTTCCGGCGGCCCTGGCCAGACGGGCGATGGGCCGGGTGATGGCCAGGGAGGCGACGGCCGCCGCCGCCACCAGAAGCAAGTTGATGACCAGGGCGAAGACGCTGGTGTCGCGCAGCATCCGCTTGGTGCGCTCCATGACGCTGTCCTCGGCGTGGCGGGAGGAGGCCACGATGATCTCGCTGGGCACGATGACCGCCAGGGTCAGGCCGTCCTCGATGACCGGCTTGAAGGCCCACACGCTCGGCACGCCCCGGTAGGGCATCTCCACGACGCCCTGGCGGCCGTCTTTGATGTCCTGGCGCATGACCGCCACGGCGGCAGGGTCTTCCTTCTCCAGACGCTCCAGAGCCAGGGGGGTTTTCCAGTCCGTGTCGTGTTCCATATAGTCCCGCATGGCCACGATGAGCATGGCGTCGGGATCCCCGTCCGCCTCCGTGGCCGGACGCAGCAGCATGGAGCGCACGGCCGGGGTCCAGCGCCGGGACAGGTCGCTTTCCAGGAGCAGGGTGTCCAAGGGGAAGTCCACCCCCGTGACCCCGATGATGGTCCCGGACGGCCCGTGGATGGGCATGGACAGAGTGGCGATGGCCTGATGGGTGTTGGCGTCCACCATGATGTTCCACACCGGCCGCCCCTGGGCCTTGGCCTGGGTGTACCACTCCCGGCGTCTGGGATCGTAGTCCGGGGGATAGCCGCCGTGGCCGGGGTAGGCGCAGTGCAGGCCGTTGTCCAGGCTCACGTAGCTCCACAGCATGAGATCGTCATGGCGCAGGTAGATGATGCGGAAAATGGGCAAAAGCCGGGTGAGGGCCTGGGCGTCCTTGAGGGCGGCGGGCACGTCGGCGTCGGGGGACAGGCGGAAAACCAGATGGTCGACGGAGATGGCGATGTCGGATTTCGCCGTGAGGGCCGCGCTGGAGTCGGAGAGCACGCGGGGTGGTTCGAGAACGCCGATGCGCGGGTCGCGACGGTCGTAGTCGGTGTCGAAAAAAATCGGTTCGATGTGCCTCGGGCGTTCGGCCAGGAGTCGCTCGGCCTCCCGGGCCTGAAGGGTCAGGGCCAGCTCCAGGACATCGCGGGTGTCGTTGACGGCCTCGGCGAACAGGTTGACGGTCTGGCTCAGTTCGCGATTGGCGTTGTCGCGCATGACCTCGGCCGCGCTGGCGGCCAGTTCGGTCCCCAGGGCGCGGGTCTCGCGGATGGAGTACCAGCGCACCAGAAAAATCGGCGGAAGTACAAGAATGAGCAAAAAAATGAGCAACTTCCAACGAATGCGCATGGGTACTCCAAGTCGGGGATGACGGGACGGACAAGACCCTGAGGGCTAAGTGTGGCCAAAAAATGGCGACAGCACAAGGGGGAAGGCCCCGAAAACAGGGAAAAAAAGACAAGTTCCTTGACATGCCGGATCAAAGGCAATAACGACACTCCTTCACCTTGCTCTTCCCCGTCCGGGAAGGGCCATGCCCACAAGGAGAGGACCTATGCGGAAGTACGAAACGTTGTTGCTTTTCAGTCCCGAGTTGACCTCGGACAACCTCCAGGAAATTCTGGACACCTTAAAAGGCATCATCGAGCGCGAGGGCGGCGTCACCGAGACCCTCGACGACTGGGGTATGCGCGATCTGGCCTACATGGTGCGCAAGCAGGTTCGCGGCCATTACATCCGCCTGGAATACAATCTGCCTCCGGCAGGCGTGGCGGAACTGGAACGCATCGTGCGCATCACCGACGGCATCCTGAAGTTCGTCACCGTCAAGCTGGCCGACAAGATCGCGGCATAACCGGGGGATATTCCTATGGCTTTTAAGAAAAAGTTCACGCCCAAAAAGAAGTTCTGCCGTTTTTGCGCCAACAAGAATCTGCCGCTGGACTACAAGCGCGCGGATATCCTGAAGGATTTCATCACCGACCGGGGCAAGATCATCGCCCGGCGGATCACCGGCACCTGCGCCAAGTGCCAGCGCCGGTTGACCACGGAGATCAAGCGCGCCCGGCAGATGGCCCTTTTGTATTACACCGCCACGCACAGCACCGAATTTCGCAAGAAAATGTAAGGTGAGGGGGACGACATGCAACTGATTCTTCGCGCCGACGTGGAGAACCTTGGCCACCTCGGAGAGGTGGTCACGGTCAAACCCGGTTACGGCAGAAACTATCTCGTGCCCCAGGGCCTGGCCATGGCCGCCACCCAGGCCAACCTCAAGGTCTTCGAGCAGGAACGCAAAAAGCTTCAGGCCAGGATGGACTCGACCCGGGCCGCCGCCCAGGACGTGGCCGACAAGCTGGCCGCCCTGTCTCTGTCCATCGAGGTCCGGGTGGGCGAGAACGACAAGCTCTACGGTTCCGTGACCACGGCCCAGATCGCCGACCTTTTGGCCGCGTCCGGGGTTGAGGTGGACCGCAAGAAAATTGTCCTGGACGAGCCCATCAGGGCGCTTGGCGTCTACGAAGTGGAGGTGAAGCTCCACGCCGACGTGCGCGGCAAGGTTTCCTTGGCCGTGGTGCGCCCGGGCGGACAGGAAGAACCGAAGGCCCCGGAAGTGGCCGAAGATAGTGGAACCTCAGCGGAAGAAGCCGCGATCTAAGGCCGCCGGGCGTCCGGATGGCCAATCGGTGACCGGGAAAACCCTTGATCGGGTTTCCTCGGACCTTTTGCGCAGACTCCCCCCCCAGAATCTGGATGCCGAACAGGCTGTTCTGGGGGGGGTTTTGCTCAAGAACTCCGTCCTTTTTTCCCTCATCGACCTCGTCAATGAGGACGATTTCTATTCCCCGGTCCACAAGACCATCTTTCGCGCCTTTCTCGACCTTTCCCGAAAAAATTCGGCCATCGACATGCTCACCCTGGCCGACGAACTGTCCAAGGCCGGAAGCCTGGAAGAGGTGGGCGGCCCCCTGTATCTGGCGGAGTTGGCCCAGTCCACCGTGGGCGCGGCCAACGCCCTGCATCACGCCCGCATCGTGCGGGAGAAATCCGTCCAGCGCAGGCTCATCGGCGCAGCCACGGACATCATCACCCGTTGCTTCGAGGCCTCCGAGGATATCAACCAGCTTTTGGACGAGTCCGAACAGGCCATTTTCTCCATCGCCGACTCCAAGACCGTCAAGGGGCTCAAGTCCAGCAAGGAACTTGTGGCCAGCGTGTTCGAGCAGATCGAACAGCGCATGGAAAACAAGGAATTGGTCACCGGCGTACCCACCGGCTACTATCAATTCGACGAATACACCGCCGGGCTGCAACCCTCGGACCTGATCATCGTGGCCGGACGCCCCAGCATGGGCAAGACCGCCTTCGCCTTAAACGTGGCCATGCGCTCGGCGGCCATGCACGGCGTGCCCACGGCCATCTTTTCCCTGGAGATGTCCATGGAGCAGCTCATGCAGCGCATGCTGTGCTCCTGGGCCAAGGTGGACTTAAGCCGCCTGCGCCGGGGCCGCCTGGACGACGGCGACTGGTCCCGGCTCTACGACGCGGCCAACAACCTGTCCCCGGCCCCCATCTTCATCGACGACACCGCCGCCCTGACCACCATGGAGATGCGCGCCCGATGCCGCCGCCTCAAGGCCGAACATGGCCTGGGGCTCGTGGTCGTGGACTACCTCCAACTCATGCGCGCCTCGCGGCATATCGATTCCCGCGAACAGGAGATTTCCGATATCTCCCGCAGCTTAAAGGCCCTGGCCAAGGAGCTGCATCTGCCCGTGGTGGCCCTGTCCCAGCTCAACCGCAAGGTGGAGGAGCGCAGCGACAAGCGGCCCATGATGTCCGATCTGCGCGAATCCGGGGCCATCGAACAGGACGCCGACGTCATCATCTTCCTGTACCGGGCCGCAGCCTACAAGCGCAAAGAGGAACTCACCCCCGAGGACAACGTGGCCGAGGTCATCATCGGCAAGCAGCGAAACGGCCCAACGGGCATGGTGAAACTCACCTTTTTCAAGGAATACACCGCGTTCGAAAACCTGTCGGACATCCCGCCGCCCTCGGAATACCATTCCTAAGGGCGCCGGTCGCCACCGATGCCGGGCCGGTTGTCGAACATTCCCGAACCCATGCGCCGTATGTCACCTTTTTCTGGTTTTTCCCCGACGCCCGGATTATGAACTCCCGGAAAGCGGAGGATACCCCGGTCCCACCGCCCGATCCGACACTACCATCCTGAAGGAGCGCCCGTGTTGTACGACGATGCCGAGAAATGGTCGCGTGAGGAGATTGAAAAGGCCCAGATCGAACGCCTGCGCCGCAGCCTGCAAAAGGCCGCCGCCTCCCGGTTTTACGGCGCGCTTTTCCGTGAGCACGGGGTAAACCCTGACGCGGTGCGCGGCCTGGACGATATACGCCGTCTGCCCTTCACCACCAAAAAAGACCTGCGCCAGGCCTATCCCGACGGCCTCCTGGCCATGCCGCATGCGGACATGGTGCGCATGCACGTCTCTTCCGGGACCACAGGGGCGCCCACGGTCATCTATCACACCAAAAATGACCTGGACTGGTGGGCTTCGCTCATGGCCAGGTGCATGCACATGGTGGGCATCCGCCCCACGGACGTGTTCCAGAACATGTCCGGCTACGGCCTTTTCACCGGAGGTCTGGGCATCCATTACGGGGCCGAACGCCTGGGCTGCCTGACCATCCCGGCCGGGGCCGGGAACACCAAGCGCCAGATCAAGCTCATCACCGACTTCAACGTCACGGCGGTGCACATCATCCCGTCCTACGCCCTGCATCTGGCTAACGTACTGCGCGACATGGGCGTGGACCCCGCGTCCCTGCCCATCAGGTTCGCCCTGGTGGGGGCTGAGCCCTACACCGAGGAGGCCCGTCGCCGACTGGAAGAGATGTTCGACATGAAGGTCTACAACTCCTACGGTCTGTCGGAGATGAACGGCCCGGGCGTGGCCTTCGAGTGCGCCGAGCAGCGCGGCATGCACCTGTGGGAGGACGCCTATATCGCCGAGATCGTGGCCCCTGAGACCGGCGAGCCCCTGCCCGACGGGGAGACCGGCGAACTGGTCATGACCACGCTTGGGCGGGAGGGCATGCCGGTCATCCGTTACCGCACCCGCGACCTGACCCGCTTTCTGCCCGGTCCCTGTCCCTGCGGCCGGGCGCATCGGCGCATCGACCGCATCGCCGGACGCTGCGACGACATGATCATCATCAAGGGCGTGAACATCTATCCCATGCAGGTGGAGGCCATCCTCATGGCCATGCCCGAGGTGGGCCAGAACTACCTGATCGAGCTTGACCGGGTGGGGGTCATGGACCAGATCACCATCAAGGTGGAGGTCAAGGAAGAGTTCTTCGTGGAGGACATGCGCGCCCTGACCGGCCTGCAAAAACGCATCACCTCCAGGCTTCGCGACGAGATCCTGGTCACCCCCAGGGTGGAGCTGGTCGAGGCCAAAAGCCTGCCCCAGGGCGAGGGCAAGGCCAAACGGGTCATCGACAAAAGAGGAACCGATTCATGAGCTACGTCTGGGCCACGCTCTATCTGTCCCTCCTGTTCGCCGTCCTCGGGCTGCACATCCTGAGCCTCCCGGCCAATTGGGTTCTGCTTGGGCTGGTGGCCCTGTGGGGCTGGCTTGCCCCGGGCGCGCATTTCGGCTGGCAGTTCTACGCCCTGTTGATCGGGCTGGCCGTGGTGGGCGAGGTCATCGAATTTGTGGCCCAGTATTATGGATCCAAAAAATATGGAGCCACGGGCAAGGGAAACCTGGGCGGCATGCTGGGGGCCATCGTCGGGGCGCTTTTCGGCGCGCCCTTTTTCTTCGGCCTGGGCGCGCTGGCCGGGGCCATTGCCGGGGCCTATTTCGGATGCTATTTCTTCGAACGCCATCAGGGTCGGGACAAGGCCGAGGCCAGGCACGCGGCCTGGGGCGCCATGTACGGCAAGGTGCTGGGCATGGCGACCAAGATCGGCCTGGGCGGGGCCATGTGGGTGGCCGCAGTGCAAAAAATCTGGCCATAGGACACGAAAGGAAAAGGAAGCGATGCTTACAGGCGGTGATTTCCCCAAATATCGTGGGCGGATGGAATACGTCTGCCTGGGCTGCGGACAGCGTTACGACATCCGCGAACTGTATTACACCTGCCCCAAATGCAGCGGGGTCTTCGTGCTCGAAGACACCACCTTCGACTCCCTGGCGGAGTTTCCGCCAAGCTACTGGCAAAGCCTCTTCGACAAGCGGGCCGCCACCCGGACCACGGGGCTGCGCGGCATCTTCCGCTATCACGAGTTGACCGCACCCGTGGTGGAGGAACAGGACATCGTCTACCTGGGCGAGGGCCATACCCCCATGGTGGCCGCCAACGACGCCCTGCGCGAAAAGGTGGGCGTGCCCTTTTTCTATAAAAACGACGGCCAGAACCCCAGCGCCTCCTTCAAGGATCGGGGCATGGCCTGCGCCTTCAGCTACTTAAAGCACCTCGTGCGGGCCAACGACTGGGATTCGGTGCTGACCGTGTGCGCCTCCACCGGCGACACCTCGGCCTCGGCCGCGCTCTACGCCGCCTACGTGGGCGGTCCCATCAAAAGCGCCGTGATCCTGCCCAAGGGCAAGGTCACCCCGCAGCAACTCGCCCAGCCGCTGGGCAGCGGGGCCACGGTCCTGGAAGTCCCCGGCGTCTTCGACGACTGCATGAAGGTCGTGGAATACCTGGCCGACAACTACCGCGTGGCGCTTCTCAATTCCAAAAACGCCTGGCGCATCCTGGGACAGGAGTCCTACGCCTTCGAAATCGCCCAGTGGCGGGCCTACGACACCTACCGCACCTGCGTGTTCGTGCCCATCGGCAACGCCGGAAACATCACGGCCATCATGGGCGGCTTCCTCAAGCTCAAGCGCCTGGGAATCATCCCCTCCCTGCCGCGCATCTTCGGCGTCCAGTCCGAGCACGCCGACCCGGTCTACCGCTATTACAGCGTGGCCGAGGCCAAAAAGCGCCGCTACGAACCCGTGGCCGTCACCCCCAGCGTGGCCCAGGCGGCCATGATCGGCAACCCCGTGTCCTTCCCGCGCGTCAAACACTTCGCCGAACAGTACGAAAAGATCGGCGGCCCGGGCAGCTTCCAGGTCATCCGGGTCAGCGAACAAGACATCATCGAAGGCATGCTCCTGGCCAACCGGCACGGCCACATCAGTTGCACCCAGGGCGGCGAATGCCTGGCGGGCCTTCGCGCCGCCGTCGAACTCAACCTCGTTGAGCCCTCGGAAGAATCCATCCTGGACGCCACGGCGCATCACCTGAAATTCATCGGCTTCCAGGACATGTACTACACCAATACTTTCCCTCCGGAATACGGCATCACGCCGCGCCCGGAGTTCGTCAACGCGCCGGAAACCGTCATCAGCGACGACGACAAGGCCAGCCTCTCGCCCGCCGACTATACCGCCAAGGCCGCCCAGGCCGTGGTGACGCGCCTCGGCCTGACCGGCCGCAGCTAGGAGGAGGAGGAGAGCCTCCGGCGGCCAGGGGGGAAACTTTTTTGAAAAAAAGTTTCCCCCCTGGACCCCCTTTCAAAAAACTTTGTCATCCCGGAGTGATGGTCCGACGCTTCGCGCCGGACCATCACTCCGGGACGCCGTTCGTCCGGGAGAGAGCATATTCTCCGGCCACCCTGGATTTCCCGTTGCGTTCTTCCGGCGCGTCGCGCCGGGAGAACGCAACGGGAGTCGGGGGGGCCGGGGGGAATCATTCCCCCCTCGAGTTGAAAATCAACTGATAACTGGGCGGCATGGCGGGATCAAATCGGCCTG
>NZ_JAZHDB010000160.1:0-3004 GCF_036584575.1 Desulfolutivibrio sp. | reverse complement strand
ATGATGCTCAAAGTAATCCAAATAGTCGCTGTCGTGATTTCCATATATCCACCACACCAGTTCCCGTGGCTGAGCAGGCCGAACCGGCCGCGCCGGCCGCGCCGACTGCACCTGCCGGTTCCCCGGCCTCCGGAGAACCCGGGCGACCGGCAACGGAACCGGCGGCGGAACCGCCTACGGAGGAGCCGCCCCTGGAGCAGGCTCAGGCCGAGTCCGAGAACGACGGCATGCTCATGGCCGCCCAGGCCAAGCGGCTTGTCGGGGAAAACGAAGAGGCCCTGACGATGCTTAAGGTGCTCAAGGAGCGCAACACGCTGACCCGCGAACAGCGCGAGGAAACCCTCTACGCCCTGGCCGAAACCCTCTACGACGTCAGCAAAAAAGATCCCCTGGCCCATTTCGACGCCATCCAGGGGGCCTTTCAGGAGGCCCTGAACTACAACGCCAAATCGAGCCACATCCCCGGGGCCCTTTTGGTGCTCGGCATGCTCAACCTCAAGGCCGGAAACATCCCGGAGGCCACGGCCTATTTCAACATCCTGCGCAAGCGCTATCCCAATGACGAAAACATCCCTTTGATCCATTTCTACTGGGGAGAGCATTATTTCGAAAAAGGCGATTTTCAGAAGGCGGCCAAGGAATATCAGGAACTCATCCAGCGGTATCCGGAGAGCCGCTTTGTGCGCGAGGCGTCCATGGGCATGGCGAAATCCCTGGTTCGTCTCGGGCAATACAAGGAAGCCTGGCAGATTGCAGACTACATCGAAAAACGATGGCCCAGATACTATACGGAATTTCCGCCACTATTGCGTATCAATGGGGAGATCGCTTATAGGCTTGACGACTTCAAGAGGTCAAAAGACTACTATCTGACCTCCTACAACATCGATCCCAACGCCGAAGGGTCGGACCTGATTCTGGCCCGGCTGGGCGATATCGCCTCCCACCTGGGCAAGGCCAGGGAGGCCATGGAATTTTATGAGCTGGCCGTGTCCCGGTTCCCGGACAAGGAGGGCGGCCTGATCTCCAAGATGCGGCTGGCCGAGCGCGGCGTGTACGACGACCCGAGCATCAGCGACATGTTTTCGGCCTTCGACAAGCCCGTGCAGGGCGGACCCGAGGCCATCTATGCCCAGATTGTGCGCGACCACCCCAAAAGCCCCCTGGCCCCGCTGGCCCAGCTCAAACTGGCCATGTGGCAGTTGTACAAGGATCGCCACCTCCAGGCCCTGGAGTCGGCGACGACCTTTGAGAAGATGTTCCCGAACAATCCCCTGTCGCAACGGGCCGGGGAGGTGGCGGCCACGGCCTTCGACCGCATGGTCGAACCCATGCTGCGCAACCAGCAATACGCCCAGATCGCGGAACTGTGGCGGGAGCACCCTCTCCTGGAAAAGCACCGCTCCATCATCTCCGACAAGGGGCAACTGGCTGCGGCCCTGAGCTTTCTGCGCACCGGGAATCCCGGGGAGAGCCTGCGGCTGGCGCTGCCCTTTGTGCAGCCGACACAGACCGAACCCGGGGTCAACGCCCTGCTTCTGGCCTTGCACATCTATCAGGAAGGGGATGCCTGGCGGGAGATTTTGAACCTGGTGGACAAGGTGCGCGGCTGGAAGTTCAACATGGACCAGCGCCAACGTCTGGAATTCGCCGCCGCCCAGGCCTTGGAGCATCTGGGCGACACGGCCCGTAGTCGCCCCTTGTGGGCCCGGCTGGCCGCGGATTTCAGCCTGCCTGCCCCGCGCCGGGCCATCGCCATGTATTATCAGGCCAAGGAGGCCAAGGCCAAAAATGATCCGGAAAAGACCCTGGTGTTCGCCCAGGAGGCCATGGCCCTGCTGCGGGAAAACAATCTCGATCCGGACAAGGTCGTGGATTGCCTGAACATGCTGGTGGACGCCGCCAAAGGCCTCGGACAGTACCCCCAGGCCCTGGATTATGCCGAGCAGTATGGCAAGACCCTGCCCGAAAACGGACCGGACAGCGCCGCCAACCGCTTCCGCATGGCCGCCATCTACCGCGAGATGGGCGAAACGGACAAATGGCGCGCCACCCTGGAACAGATGCGCGACGCCATGCCGAACTCCCTCTATGGCCGCATGGCCGCCTCGGAGCTTTCCGCCAGGGCCTTGGAGGACCGCGTCGACGCCTTGACCAGGAACAATTGATCCCCGGCCTCTCCGGCGTGATGTTTACGGCCATCCGTCATGGAATTGGCCGGGCAGGCCAGGTCACCGCCGTCACCTGCCGTATCCGGTCGAAGCGTCGGGATACCTCGGGGCGGGGGGCCAGGGACCATGCCCAGGTCTCGCCGCCGGGCGGAAGCGATGCCCCGTACAGCAGATCCGTCTCCTCCAAGACCTCGGTTCCATCCATGTCCCGGCTCACCGTGTCCGTGACCAGGCATCGCACGCCCGGCAACCCGCCAAGCCAGTCCAGGTGCGCCGCCACGATCCGGCGGCAGACCTGCGCCGCCTCTTCCCCGCGGCATCCCAGTTTCATCAGCCGCGCCTTCACCGGCAAGGGCAATTGCGACAACACATTCGCCGAGAGCGTCAGATCCGGATAAAGCTCCTTAAGCACCCCCGGCGCAACCGGCCTGATCGTCTTCACGTCCATGCCCTGGCGCCACCTTCCGGTTTCTTGCAAAAGACCCGTCAAATCCGCCTCCACCAACCGCACGTTGCGTCGCCCCCGAACCTCCCACCGCACCCGCAACGGATGCACCGCGTCCGCCAGCACCACCCGCTCAAACATCTTAGCCAACCGCCGCACCGGCACATCGAAGCAATACCCCGAGCCGCAGACCACAACCGTGCCTCGCCCCGGACATAGCCGCGCCGCTTCAAGCATCGCCTCGCGGCTTTTTCGCAAATGCGGCGCCCAGGCCTCCCGGCATCGCCGATGCCGCGCGCCCATGGCCACGGTCTCGCCCACAAGCCCCAGCCCCCGCGCCGCCCAACCAGCCGGAGTGAGCAGCCATTCCATTCCCTCGCGCAGCATG
>NZ_JAZHDB010000159.1:0-3057 GCF_036584575.1 Desulfolutivibrio sp. | reverse complement strand
GTGTGCTCTTCCGATCTGGACGCGCCCCAGGGCCAGGCCCCGGCAACCGTCGTCACCGCGCCCTCCGTCCCGGACGCCGCAGCGGCCAACGCATCCCCGCCGACGCAAAGCGTCGAGGTGGTCTCCACCCCCATTTCCCCCGAGCCCGAGAAAAAGCCCGTCGGCCCGGCGACAATCTCCTACACCGTGCAGCGCGGCGATTCCCTGAACAAGATCGCCCGCAAGTTCAAGGTCAGCGTCAAGGACATCATGGCCAAGAACAAGATCGACAACCCGGACAAGGTGGCGGCGGGACAGGTTCTGGACATCCCCCTGCACGACGGCGCCGCCCCATCCGGCGCCGCCAATGACGCAACGCCGGACATGACGGCCTTCGTGGAAGGGTTTTTCGCCAAAAGCAGCGCGGCCGCGCCCGACGAACTCCTTGCCCTGTACGCCGACGAGGTGGATTTTTATAAAAAGGGCGTAGTCAAAAAGGACTTCGTGCTCGAAGACAAGGTCCGCTACTTCGAACGCTGGCCCAGGCGGTCCTATACCCTTTCCGGAACGCCCAAAGCCACGCCCGTGCCTGGAACCAAACGCACCCGGATCGAGGCCCCAGCGCGTTACCAGGTCAAAAGCGGAGACAAATCGGCCTCGGGCGAGGCCCTGTTCGTCTTCGAGGTGGTCACGGACGGCGCCACCCCGAGCATCGTCTTCGAGGACAGCAGCGTGATCGCACGGCCCTGATCCGACACGTTTTTTTTGTTGTGAGCGCCGTCCGTGCCTGCGGGCGGCGCTTTTTTTGCATAGATTCCCCGCAAAGGCCCACGCGGCAAAAAGAATCCTACTGCGAGGAAGGCTATGGAAATTAGCGGAACATACAATGACATCACCCGGCTCATGACGCTTATCGGTTCCAGTTCCGACGAGGCCTCGGAAACGGCTACCACGACATCCTCCCACGAAACCACCGCCTCGTCTGCGTCAACCGATTCGGATTCCTCCTCCTCATCCGGGGATCTGGTCTCGCTTTCCGAAAACGGCTACGGCATCACCGGGCTTCTGGGAACCGTCATCCCCAACCAGAGCGTGTTGACCTCCCTGGAGGAAAAAACCACCCTGCTCCAGGAGCATTTTCTGGGGGCCCTGAACACCAAGCTCGAAGAGGCCGGGATCGATACCGAAATCCCCATCACCCTCAAGCGCAACGCCGATGGGTCCATCGAAGTGGCGGGCGACCACCCTGACAAGGAGGCCATCGAGGCGCTTTTCACCGAAGAGCCGGTCCTGTCCGAGGCCTTCAACGCCATCGCCGACCAGTCCGAACTGGCCCGCAAGATCAAGGCCGACCGCAGCGTCGCCTTCGCCAGGTCCGGCGGGCTTGCGGCCTACACCAGCACCTCCCTGACCTCGTCGTCCTCGGACACGGAAAGCTTTTTCGCCAGCATGCTGGGGGACAGCCTGTCCACCTGGTTCGATTCCGAATAATCCGGGTACCAGGCCTGCGGGGGTTCCCCAAACACGGCCTCTCCGGACGGCGGCAGGCGGGCGATGGGAGGTTTCTTATCCGGAGGCGCCTGGCAAAGCGGGGAGATGGGCAGCGATGTAGGCGTCCACGTCAAATTTTCGACGGCAGCCGCGTTCGTTCATGTACCGCACCTGGCCGTACACCGGACGTTCGCTCCAGGGCCGGTCGTGCAGGCCCCCCACGGACCACAGCACCCCCACATAGCCGTTGGGGTCGCGGCCATCCAGGGCGTACCGGTCGTTGAGCCGGATGGCCGTGTCCACGGCCTCCTGGGGCGCCTGCGACCATTCCAATATCTTTTTGGCCCAATACATGCGCATGTAGCCGTGCAGGCGGCCCGTCTCCCGCAACTGGGCCTGGGCCGCGTTCCACAAATCCGAATGCGTCAGGCCCCGCTCGAAGTCCTCCCGGCTGTACGCGTATTCCCGCTGGTCCGAGGCATGGGCCAGAAGCGTCCTCTTCCCCCAGTCCGGCAGACCTTCGAAATGGTCATAGTCCTCGCAGTGCAGGCAGAAATTGTCCGACAGCTCCCGACGCACCACGCATTCCTCCACAAAGGCGTCCACGTTCTCCCGCCCTGCCTCGCGGCCTGCCGCAACAACCGAAAGCACCGCCCGCTGGGGCGCAAGCTGCCCGAAATGAAAATACGGCGACAGCCCCGACACCATTCCCGCGTTGGGGTCGTTTCTGCCCCGCGCATAGCCCGGCAGCCGCTTCTCGACGAAATCCCGCAGCGCCGTCTCGGCCGCCCGTTCTCCGGGCAGGATGTCCGTCACCGGCGGCACGCCGCCATCCGCGCCAAGCCCGTCCAGCAGCGCCGCCATGTCAAGCTCCCCCCCAAGCCCCCGCTCGCCGTAAGGATGCTCCGGCAACTCGGGAAAATCCTCCAGATATTCCGGCAAAAGCCTCCAAATCTTTGGCCGTAGCGTCCGCGCCCCGTATTCCCGCTTCCCCGACGCCACCCGGCAGGGAACCACGTTGTGGGCGTCCGTCTCGTAAATGTCCGCGTCCAGCGTCGCCGCCACCGCCCGCTTCCAGCCCACCTTCACCCGCAGCGGATCGAAATCCGTCACCACCGCCGCCGCCGCAACCTCCCGGCAATAGGCCGCCACCCTCTCGCCCGGGTCGCCACGCAAAAGCTCGAAACGTATGCCGCGCGCCGCGCATCCGGCCGCCACCTCGCGCAGGCCGCCAAGCATGAACGCATACTGCCGCAGCCCGGCGCCCAAAAATCCGTCCGCCAGACAAAACACCACATGCAGCGGCCTGCGGCGCGCCACCGACACGGCAAAGGCGTGCAGCAGGGCCCAGTTGTCGGCGACGCGCTGGTCGCGACTCATCCAGTAGACCACCGGTCCCCGGCCGCCAGGACCGGAACGCCACAGGCGCGTGCGAAGGGGATTGATGTCCATGAGACAGGTGTAGTGCGGAAGCCGGGCGGCGACAAGAGGAGGGGGAGATTGGGGAGGAGGCGCTGCCTCCTCCCCAATCCCCCATGCCTTTAAATGTTTAATTCTTCAAAGATTTAAAAATGGTTTTAGGCAGAA
>NZ_JAZHDB010000158.1:0-3094 GCF_036584575.1 Desulfolutivibrio sp. | reverse complement strand
GCAGGGGCAGATGGACCGGGTGCAGCACCTGGTCGTCCCGGGCCAGGGCCAAGACCCCCTCCATGGTGTTGCACACCTCGCGGATGTTGCCGGGCCAGGGGTAGGCGCTTAAGGCGGCCAGGAATTCGTCGGAGAGGATTTTCTCGGGCAGGCCCCGGCGCAGGCGGGCCTGGGCCAGGAAATGCCCGGCGAAAAGCGGCACGTCGTCCACGTTGTCCCGAAGCGGCGGCAGGTCGATGCCGATGCCCTGGAGGCGAAACAGCAGATCCTGGCGGAAGAGGCCCTGGCGGGACATGGCGTCGAGATCCTGGTTCGTGGCCGCCACCAGCCGGAAGTCGCAGGTTTTTTCCTCGCGTCCCCCCACGGGGCGGAACCGCCGTTCCTGGAGCACCCGTAAAAAGGCCTTCTGGGCCGAGAGCGGCAACTCGCCGACCTCGTCCAGAAACAGCGTGCCGCCGTGGGCCTGGAGGATCAACCCGTCGCGCCGGGTGTCCGCGCCGGTGTAGGCCCCTTTTTCATTGCCGAAGAGCACGCTCTCCACGATGGTCGTGGGCAGGGCGGCGCAGTCCACGACCACAAAGGGTTGGTCCGCCCGGGGGGAGTTGGCGTGGATGGCCCGGGCGAAAAGCTCCTTGCCCGTTCCGGTCTGGCCGGTCAACAGCACGTTGACCTCGCCCACGGCGGCCTTGGCCGCCAGTTCCAGACAGGCGGCGCGCCGGGCGCTCTTCCCGGTGATGCCGCCGAAGCGGAACGTCGCGGCCGGGAGCGTCCCCCCGCCCTGGCGGTATTCCATGGCCCGCAAAAGCGGCGCGGTCATGGTGCGCACCGAGGGGGGCTTTTCGATGTAGTCCCAGGCCCCCTGGCGCATGGCCCGCTCGGCGCCGTCGGCCTCGCCCCAGCCGGTGATGACGATGACCTCCGGGGCCGAGGCGGATTTCCGGATGTCCGCGATGGCGTCCAGGCCGTTGCCGTCGGGCATGCGCACGTCCAAAAAAACCACATCCACATCCCCGGCTCGGGCCAGGCGGCAGCCCTCGTCCAGGGTGGCGGCCGTCCTGGCCTCATGCCCCAGGCGGGTGACCACCCGGGTCAGGGCGTCGCGGATGTCGAGATCGTCGTCGATGATGAGGATGTTGCCCAAGACGCCTCCAGGCGGCTGGACGCCGCAGGGCGTCGTGCGGAAACGGGATGTCGGAAAATCCAAAATGGCCCCGGCGCAGGGGCGTCCCCCGGAGAGGGAGGGCCGGAAGGCCTTGCGGGAGTCGATGCCCAGGCAGCATGAAAAAACTCCATGCCGCTGTCAAGTGATCCGCCGTCCCTTCCGATGCAGCGCAATTGACACATGCCGGGCGCCGGAATAGTGTCATCACAACAGGGCAAAAGCACTCTTGTGCATGCGTTTGACAAGGTGGCGGAGCCGTAACATCGGTCATGCCGTGAAATCAAATGGCATATATCTGATGTTGCGGTTTTTTATGTGCCTGTCCGAAACGACATCCCGTGGGCGGCGAAGGCCTGAATGGACGCCATGCCCCGGCCCGGTTTCCAACCCAGCCCGTGGTCGGCAAGGTTCTTGACAGGCCGCCCCGGCCATTCCATACCACAGGACAGGAAGGCGAAGACATCCGGCCGGGATGGTTCCTGGTCGGGAAAAGGGAGGCTTCGCGTCCGTGCCCATGCCCAGACATATTTCCGTTGAAAAACTCACGCCAGGCATGGTGCTGGCCGAGGATGTCCGACGTCCGGACGGGGCCCTGGTGGCCACCCGGGGGACGGTCGTCACCGACAGGCACGCCGCCCTCTTCGCCACCCACCACGTAGCCTCGGTGCCGGTCGAGGGGGCGGCTGCGGAACCGGAGGCCGCCGAGCCGACCGCCGAGCCTCCCATGGACCCGCTGGTTCTGGAGGCCGCTCGGGACCATGTCCGTTCCCGCTTTGCCCTTGCCGGCGGGCGGCAACCGGCCCTGACCGAACTCGCCAAATTGTGCGTGCCCCGGGTGGCCAGGGCCATGGTGCGCCAAAAGACCGCCTTTCCCGATCCGCCGCCGCCCCCGCCAGCCGCAGACGGCCCGCTGGACGCCCAGGCCCTGCGGACGCCGCCCTCCATCCAGGACGTCATCGCCGCCGATCCGGCCCTGGTGTCGTTGCCCGACGTGTTCGCCCGCATCTGCGAGGTCCTAAACAACCCCGTGAGCACGGCCCAGGAGGCCGCCCGGGTCATCGGCATGGACCAGAGCCTGTCGGCCCGGCTTTTGCGTCTGGTCAACAGCGCCTTCTACGGCTTCCCCACCAAGGTGGACACCCTCTCTCGGGCCGTGACCATCGTGGGCAGCCGCCAGCTCACCACCCTGGCCCTGGGCATCTCCGTGGTCTCGCTGTTCCGCGATCTGCCCCCGGGACTCACGGACGTCAAATCCGTGTGGCAACATAGCGTGGCCTGCGGTCTGGCGGCCTCGGCCCTGGCCGGATGCGCCGCCTGCGCGCCCGACAGCGGGGAGCGCCTGTTCGTGGCCGGGCTTTTGCACGACGTGGGGCGGCTGGTCATGTACCGCAATCTGCCTGACTTTTCGGGCCAGGCTCTGAGGCTGGCCCGGCGGGACAAATCCCTGCTGCGCCCGGTCGAGGTGCGGGTCTTCGGTTTCGACCATGCCGCCTTGGGGCAAGCCCTTCTGGCCGAATGGCGCTTTCCCGAGAGCCTGGCCCTGGCCGTGGGGCATCATCACGGGCCGGGACGCCGGGGCTGGACCCCGGATACGGCCATCGTCCATGTGGCCGACGTGGTGGTCAACGCCATGCGCCTGGGCTCGAGCGGGGAATATTACGTGCCGCCCCTTTCGCCCGAGGCCTTCGCCGTCCTGGGCGTGCCCCCCAGCGCCCTGGGGGAGGCCGTGGACAAGGTGGACCGCCAGGTGGAGGCCGTCTTGTCCGTGTTCATGCCCGACGAGGCCACGCCTGCCTGATTCTCCCACGCCAGCCAGCCAAGCGGCGGCACGCCCCGCCGTGTCCCAGGCGTCCCGCGCCGTTTTCCCGGCCGCCGGGGATGACTTAACAGTAAAATTTCTTGAAAAAACAGGAAATTTTACTGTTGAGCGCT
>NZ_JAZHDB010000157.1:0-16231 GCF_036584575.1 Desulfolutivibrio sp. | reverse complement strand
CAGGCGAATGCCCGTGAGCATGGCGGCGAAGGCGGCCAGCACTTTGAGCAGGGGGTCCGGGGGGACGATGGTCCCCCCGGGCGGGGCGCGGGGCGGCAGCCCCGATTTCTCTTCTCCCTTACTTCTCCCTTACTTCTTCAGCCGCTCGGCCAGCACCTCGGCGCTATGCTTGACCGTGATGTTCATCTTCAGGTTGTCCGCGCCGCCGCGCAGTTGCATGACGCAGCCGGGGCAGTCGGTGACCAGGAGCGTGGCCCCGGTGGCCGCGACGTTGTGGAGCTTTTTCTTGAGGATTTCGGCTGAGAGCTCGGGGAACTTCAGCGAGAAGGTGCCGCCGAAGCCGCAGCACACGTCTTCCTCGTCGTAGGGGGCGTAGTCGAGTCCGGCGATTTTGAGCATGTCGCGCGGGGCCTCGGTGACGCCCAAGCCCCGGCACAGGTGGCAGGGGGCGTGCAGGGCGGTTTTGGTGGCCGGGCCGGTGAAGTCGTCGGGGGCGAGCTTTAAGATGTCGCGGGCGAAGGTGGAGAAATCCATGACCTTGGCGGCGAAGCGTTCGGCGGCCTGGGCGTGTTTGGGGTCGCCGGAAAGCAGTCGCGGGTAGCCTTTTTTGAGGTGCGAGGCGCAGGAGGCGCACAGCGTCAGGATGTAGTCGCAGTTGCTGTCGTCAAAGGCCTTGATGTTTTGCAGGGCCACATCCTTGGCGGTTTTTTTCTCGCCCATCATGAGCGCGGGCAGGCCGCAGCAGGTCTGGTCCATGGGGTAGGAGAGATCCGCGTCGCGGCCGTGGAAAAGCGACACGGCGGCCTCGGCCTGTTCGGGATAGACGAAGTCCTGGACGCAGCCGGAGAACAGCGCGGCCTTTATGGTGGAGGTGGCGGGGCGGGGCTTGATGTCGGCCCAGCGATCGCGCAGGGGTTTGGCGGCGATGGCCGGAAGGGCGCGGAACTCCTGGTCCTTGGCGAAGAACATGGGCAGATGGCGCAGGTAGGGCGTGCCGCCGGTGACGGGCTTTTGCAAAAGGCTCGCGGCCCGAAGCGCGCCGTGAAACAGCGTGCGGTTGCGCATGGCCAGGGACAGGGCGGTGTTCTGAAAGGGGCGGCCCTCCTCGGCCAGGATGCGGGCGTGGACCTCTTTGATGAGGTAGGGCAGGTCGATCCCGGCCACGCAGGCGGCCTTGCAGGCCCCGCAGTTGAGACAGTTCTGGACCAGGTTTTTGGCCTTGTCCCGGCCGTGGTAGAAATAGGTCAGGACCAGTCCCACGGCCCCGATATAGATGTGGCCGTAGGTGTGTCCTCCGACCTGGCGGTAGATGGGACAGACGTTGGCGCAGGCCCCGCAGCGCACGCAGCGCAGCGCCTGGGAGAAGACCGGATCGGCGGCCAGCTTGCGGCGGCCGTTGTCCAAAAAGACGATGTGCATGGACTTTTTGCCGTTTGGTGCGGCGGCGCAGGCGTTTTCGCCGGTGATCCAGGTGACGTAGGAGGAGATGGCCTGGGCCGTGGCGTTTCGGGGCAGGACTTTGAGGATTTTCAGGGCGTCGGACAGGGAGGCCACGAGCTTGTCCAGGCCGATGAGCGCCACATGGACCCGGGGCAGGGTGGTGACCAGACGGCCGTTGCCCTCGTTGGTGATCATGCCGATGGTTCCGGTGTCGGCCAGGGCGAAGTTGGCCCCGGAGATGCCCATGTCGGCCTCGACGAACTTGCGGCGCAGCTCCCGCCGGGCCACCTTGACCAGTTTGGGGATGTCCACATCCTGCTTCTGGCCGGTGACGGTGCTGAACAGGTCGGCCACCTGGGCCCGGGAGAGGTGGATGGCGGGCATGACCATGTGGGTGGGGCCTTCGTGGCGCAGCTGGATGATCCATTCCCCGAGGTCGGTTTCGGTCACTTCCAGGCCGTCGGCCTCCAGGCGGTGGTTTAAAAGCGTCTCCTCGGCGGTCATGGACTTGGATTTGACGATCTTTGTGACGCCCTCGGCCCTGGCGATGTCGGCGATGATGGCGTTGGCGGCGTCGCCCGTGGCGGCCACATGCACGGTGATCCCGGCCTTTTGGGCGTTGGCCGTGAACTCGGCCAGAAGCTCGTCCAGATGGGCCATGGCCGCGTCCTTGGCGGCGGCCACGTCGGCGATCATGGCCGGCAGATCCATCCCGGCGAAGGCCCGGGCCCGGGCCCCCCGGTAGAACATGGCGAAGTTGTCCATGGCCGTGCGCTGAAATTCGTTGGAAAGCGCCTCGCGCAGCTCCTGACGGTAGCCTTTGATGTCTTTGGCGGTCTGCATGGCTTAGGCCTCCGTGAGAAAGACGATGTGCAGTTCCAGGGGCCCGTGGACGCCAAGGGCCAGGACGCGTTCGATGTCGGCGGTGCGGGAGGCTCCGGTGATAAACGACGTGTAGTCCGGGGGGTCGCGCATCCATTCCTGCAGAAGGGGGGCCACGTCCTGGGAGGTGGCCCGGATGGCGGACACGGGCAAAAGGGCCACATGCACCTCGGCCACCATGGTGGCGATGCGCAGTTCCTCCTCCCGGGAGCGCAGAACCAGGGTGCCGGTCTCGGCGATGCCGGCGTCGACCCGGGTGACGGCGATGTCGATGCCGCCCAGGTGGTTGCGCAGGCCTTCGCGGATGAGCCGGAAGCCCTTTTCCTCGCACAGGTTCCCCAGGGCGGCGAAATCCGCGTCCGAGAGGTCCGGGGCGGCGATGGTTTTTTGGGTGATGGTCTGGCACAGATCGGCGGCCGGGGCGGACAGGCCCGCCTCACAGCCGGAGAGAAGGAGCTTGCAGGCGTCCTTTTTCTCGCAGGCCTCTACCACGTAGGCCAGGGCCTTTGCCATGCTGTCGGCCGTGACGGTGACGGCGGAGACGAGTTCGGCCTTGGTCGTAAAAAGCTGGGTCAGATCGGCGGGGGCGTCCATGGGCGGTCCTTGAAAGGGGGAACCGGCCCGGATGCGGCTGTCCGCGTCCGGGCCGGGTTTGACGGATCGATGGTTACGGCAGCATCCACTTCAGGGCATAGGCCTGAAGCAGGGTCAGAACCGAGATCACCAGGAGCATGGCGACGGAGTGCTTGAGCGTGAAGCGGAAGATGTCGCCCTCGCGGCCCACCATGTTCGAGGCCGCCGTGGCCACGGAGATGGACTGGGGCGAGATCATCTTGCCGGTGACGCCGCCCGAGGAGTTGGCGGCCACGGTCAGGGCCGGGTCCACGCCGATCTGCTGGGCGGTGGTCTTTTGCAGCGCGCCAAAAAGCGCGTTGGACGAGGTGTCCGAACCGGTCAAAAAGACGCCCAGCCAGCCCAGGATGGGCGCGAAGAACGGGAACAGCGCCCCGGTGGCGGTAAACGCCAGCCCCATGGAGGAGCTCATGCCCGAGAAGTTCATGATGTAGGCCAGGCCCAGGATCATGGAGATGGTCAGGATGGGGTAGCGCAGTTGGATGACGGTGCGCTTGAAGCAGGCCATGGCCTTGCCGTAGCCGTAGTTCGGGATGAACAGCACCGAGATCAGGCCGGAGATGAGGATGGCGGTCCCGGCGGCGGACAGGAAGTTCAAGGTGTAGACGGCGCCGTAGGGGGTGTCCTTGGCCACGATGGGGGCGGTCTTGATGACCAGGTTGTGCAGTCCCGGCCAGGAGAACTTGAAGCTTACGGGGGCAAGGATGGCCTTGACCGAATCAAGCCCCCACAAAAAGACCATGACGGCCAGGATGATGTACGGCATCCAGGCGCGCAGCACCTCGCCCGCCGAGAACTTGGTGGCCATGAGCTTGGCGTCGGGCGGCGGCTCGTCCGGGAAGTGCCACACGTTTTTGGGCTTCCAGACGCGCAGGAAAAGGCCCAGGCCGAGGATGGTCACGATGGCCGAGATGATGTCCGGCAGGTAGGGGCCGACGTAGTTGGAGACGACGAACTGGGTGCCGGCGAAGCACACGCCCGAGACGATGATGGCGGGCATGACCTCCATGGACCGCTTGAAGCCGCACATGGTCACGGACAGCCAAAGCGGCACGATGACCGACAAAAGCGGCAACTGACGGCCCACGATCTGGCTGATGCGCATGAGGTCGATGTCCGTGACCTGGGCTGCGACCACGATGGGGATGCCGATGGCCCCGAAGGCCACGGGGGCGGTGTTGGCGATCAGGCAGATGCCTGCGGCGTACAGGGGGTTGAACCCCAGGCCCACCAGCATGGCGGCGGTGATGGCCACGGGGGTGCCGAACCCGGCCGTGCCTTCGATGAACGAACCGAAGGCGAAGGCGATGAAGATGGCCTGGAGCCTGCGGTCGTCGGTGATGCGGGCCAGGGAGTTTTTGATGATGTCGAACTCCCCGGACTCCACGGTCATGTTGTAGATCCAGATGGCCGTGACCACGATCCACACAATGGGAAACAGGCCGAAGGCCGCGCCGTAGAGGGTGGCGTTGACGGCCATGCCCACAGGCATGCCCCAGGCGGCGATGGCCAGGATGACGGCGGCCAGCGTGCCCAGGAAGGCGGCCTTGTGCCCGGCGGCGCGTTTCACGGCCAGCATGTAGAACAGGATGTACAGGGGAATGCCCGCCGCGAGGGCCGAGAGCAGGTAGCTCCCCAGGGGTTGGTATTGCTGCACCCAGGTCATGTGCGTGATCCTCCTTGAAGGTTGATGCGTCCCGCGTCCCCTCCCCACAGGAGGAGGCGAACATGCCGTAAAGCCGAGGCGATCCGTTGTGTCCGGGCCGGCCGGTCCCGAAAAAAACGGTGGAAACCATGTGGCGCTTTCCAAAACCATCGCGCGCAGGCAAAACCTATATCATGTCAAACCTTTGCCTCATCAAGAAGGAGTGTCCCGAAACCACGCGCCCCTGCCCTGCCGCAGTCTGGCGTCTTAGGCCAAGCCGAGTTTGGCCCGAAGCGCCGCGTAGTCCAGGGCCTGGTTGATGAGCCTGGCCCCGTGGGCCACCCGGGTGGGGTCGCGCAGTTTTTCGCTGAAAAGAAGCGTCTCCATTTTCTTGGCCACGCTGAAGGTGTCGTCCCGGGCCAGGATCACCGGCACGCCCACGGCCTCGGCCTTGGTCAGGATGATGTCGTTGGGGTAGAGGTTGCCGGTCAAAACCAGGGCCGCCGCGCCGCCTTCCAGGGCCACGAGCTGCAGGTCGGAACGGTCGCCGCCGCAGATCACGGCCACGTCCTTGCGCTTGCGGAAAAAGGCCAGGAAGTTTTCCACGTTCATGGCCCCGATGAGGAAATTCACCACCAGATTATGCACCCCGGCGGACATGGTCACCAGCCGTCCGCCCAGGCGTTCGGCCAGATCCCCGGCCCGCATGCCGCTCATGACCGGATCGTGGGGGATGACCCCCAGGACGTCGATGCCCCGGCGGGCCAAAAAGGGCTTGATCAGTTCGTCCACCTCGGTGCGGAAGTGTTCGGGTACGTCGTTTAAGACGACGCCCGCCAGATCGTCGCCTGCAGCGTGTTTGGCCGCCGCCAGGTAGTCGTAGTTGAGTTCGCTGCGGAAGCGGTCCACGATGATCGTCTTGGCCCCAAGGGAGCGGGCCACGGACACGCCGTCCACGCCGCAGTAGGTGCCGGAATAGAGGTAGCTGCCAGATCCGCCCACGATCATCACGTCCTTGTCGGCGGCAAGCTTGTGGTAGGCGGTGGTGATGGCGGGCATGAGCACGCCGCATTCCCCGGCGAAGGCCTTCATGAGGAAGTCCTTGGTCACGGGCACCGGGGTCATGTCCGCAGGCGAGGCCCCAAGGCCGAGCACGCCGTTGATGAAAAGCGCGTCGTCGTCGCCCAGTTCGCCGTCCACGAGCCGGGGCATGGCCCCCACGGGCTTCATGTAGCCCACCCGCAGGCCGTCTTCACGAAATCGCAGGCACAGCGCCAGGGCCAACAGATTTTTCCCGCAGTAGCCGGAAGTGGAACCGATATAGAGACCAGTCATGGCGTATCCTCCGTCGTCTAGGCCTTCAGGGTGAGGCGCACGTCCGCCACCAGGGCCTTTTCGTGGTTGACTAAAACGGGATTGAATTCCGCTTCGTAGACCTCCGGGAAATCCGTGGCGATGCGGGACATGCTTAAAAGGATGCCCTCGATGGCCGCGAAGTTGACCGGCGCCTCGCCGCGCACGCCCTTGAGCAGCATGTAGGACTTGATTTCCCGGATGATGTTTCGGGCGTCCTCCACGCTTAAGGGGGCCAGACGGAAGGAGATGTCTTTTAAGATCTCCACATAGATGCCGCCCAGGCCGAACATCAAAAGCGGCCCGAACTGATCGTCGCGCTTAAATCCGATGATCACCTCGCGGGCCCCCTTGGGGGCCATTTCCTGCACCAGACAACCGGCGATGTAGGCGTCGGGGCGCAGGCGCTGGGTGCGGGCGGTGATGTCCAGGAAGGCGTTTTTGACGGCGGCCTCGTCGCCGAGGTTGACCTTGACCCCGCCCACGTCGGATTTGTGGGAGATCTGGGGCGAGGCGATTTTTAAAACCACGGGGTAGCCGATCTTTTCGGCGGCGGCCACGGCCTCGGTGCTGGAGCGGGCCAGGATGGTCTTCGGGGTGGGCAGGTTGTAGGCCCGCAGGACTTCCTGGGCCTGAAACTCCACCACCTCCATGTCGCCCCGTTCGCGCACGGTGGCAAAGACCTTGGCGGCCTCCTCGGTGTTGCCGAAGATGGCCGGAAAGTGCGGGTCCGGGGTCTTTTTCCACTGGTTGTAGCCGTGCATGGCCTCGATGCTTTTGATGGCCGGTTCCGGAAAGGCGTAGCAGGGGATTCCGGCGGCGAGCAGCATCCTGCGGCCCGGCTCCACCCGCACCCCGCCCATGTAGCAGGCGAAAATGGGTTTGGCGGAGGTGGCGGCGTTGTCGATGATGGCCTGGGCCGTCTCTTCGATCTGGGCCGAGGAGGTGGGGCACAAAAGCACCAGCACGGCGTGGACCTGGGGATCGTCGAGCACGGCGGCAAGGGTCTTGCGGTAGCGCTCGGCATCGGCGTCGCCGATGATGTCCACGGGGTTGTAGAGCGAGGCGTAGGCCGGGAGAAACGATTTCAGGCGTTCCACCGTGGACAGGCTTAAGCGGGCCATGGACAGGGTGGACTTTTCGCAGGCGTCGGCGGCCAGGATGCCGGGGCCGCCGGAGTTGGTGACCAGAACCAGCCCCGGACCCTCAGGCAGGGGTTGGGTGGAGAAGGCCTGGGCCAGGTTAAAAAGCGTCTCCACATCCCCGGCCCGGATGATGCCGGTCTTTTTGAAGGCGGCGCTGTAGGCCTGGTCCGACCCGGCGATGGCCCCGGTGTGGGAGGAAGCGGCCTTGGCGCCTGCGGCCGTGGTGCCGGACTTGATCATGATCACCGGCTTTTCGCGCGTCACGGCGGCCGCCTCGCGCATGAAATCCGCCCCGTGCTCCACGTTTTCGATGTAGCCCAGGATGACGTTGGTGTGCGGGTCGTCGCGCAGAAACGCCAGCATGTGGGCCTCGCTCACAAGGGCCTTGTTGCCCAGGCTGACAAACCGCGAAAACCCGATGTTCTCCCCCAGGGCCCAGTCCAGAATGGCCACGCACAGCGCCCCGGACTGGGAGAAAAAGGCGATCTTCCCGGCCCCGGGCTGCCCGGCGGCAAAGGAGGCGTTGACCTGGCTTGGGGTGCTGATCACGCCCAGGCAGTTGGGGCCGATCAGCGCAATGCTGCTCTCCCGGCACAGGTCGGCCAGCTTTTTTTCCAGGTAGTAGCCCTCGCCGCCCACCTCTTTGAACCCGGCGGTGATGACGATGGCCGATTTGAGTTGTTTTTTGGCCAGGATCTCCATGGCGGGCAAGACCGCCGCCACGGGGATGGTGACCACGGCCAGATCCAGCCCGTCGGGCAGGTCGGCCACGTCCTTGACCACGGGCAGCCCCAGGATCTCGTCGGCCTTGGGGTTGACCGGGATGATGCGCCCGGGAAATCCGGCCTCGATCATGTTGGCCACCACGGTGTGGCCGATCTTGCCGGGTTTTTCCGAGGCCCCGATCACGGCCACGGTCTGTGGGTGAAAAAGAGCGTCCAAATGCGCCACTTCGCTCACGGCGTGTTTCCTCCCGTCCCCGGACGACCTTCGTCCAGGGCCTGTGCGTAGATTTCCACGGGATGCATGACGGCCACGGCGTCGCCGGATTTGGACAGCATGTCGCTTATCTGGAGCAGACAGGCCGGACACCCGGCGGCCACCACCGAGGCGTTGGTGGAGACCACGTCGTCGCGTTTGCGTTTCCCGATACGCCCGGCGATATCATAGTGTTTGAGCGTAAAGCTACCGCCGCAACCGCAGCAGGCGTCCGGGGTCGCCATCTCCACGATCTCCATGCCCGGGTTGGCGGCGATGACCGCCCGGGGCTCGGCAAAAATCCCCAGGGATTTTTTGAGGTGGCAGGGGTCATGCACCGTGACCTTGGTCCTGGCGTCCTGGGAAGGTGCCGCGGAAGCCGCAACACCCAGCTTTTTCACCATAAATTCGCTGACGTCCATGGTCTTTGCGGCCAGTTCCTTGACCGCGGCCCGTGTCGATCCGGGCAGGCCGTCGCACATCTCGGGCCAGATTTTTTTGATGGTGGAGGTGCAGGTGGCGCAGGGGGTGATGAGCACGTCGAAGGGCTGGTCGGCGAAAACGGCGATGTTTTCCTTCACCAGTTTTTCGAAGGTCTGGAGATCCCCCGCAGACAGGGCCGGGATGCCGCAGCAGACCTGGGTGTCCGGGACGAAGGCCCCGGCCCCGTGGTGGGCGAGCACCTTCATGACCGCCTCGCCGATGCGCGGGAACATGCGGTCCACCATGCAGCCGTAGAAAAAGGCCACGGTGGGCTGGCCGGGTGCGGCGGCCAGGCCTTTGGCGGCGTCGGTCTTGTGGAAGGCGGTGTCCGCCAGGGGCATGAAATGCCGCCCGCCGAGCATGCCGCCGAAGACGGCGCAGGAGGAGCCGATGACCTCGTTGGCCGGTTTGGTGACCAGCCCCTGAAGCTTCGAGGCCACGGTCATAACGGAGTCGAAGACCTTGCGGTGGGCCAGAAGCCCGCGCAAAATCGCCTTCTGGGCCGGGGGCAGGCCCAGGTATCCGGCCAAAAAGGCCTTGGCCTTGAGGAAGATGTCCAGGACTTTGACCCCGCTTGGACAGCCTGCGGCGCAGGAGCCGCACAAAAGACACATGTCCAGCCGGTCCATGACCGCCTGGGGATCTTTGAGGGCCTCGTGGGACAGGCCCTCCAGGAGGGCGATCTTGCCCCGGGCCACATGGGCCTCAAGCCCGGTTTCGGCATAGACCGGGCACACGGCCTGGCACATGCCGCAGCGCATGCAGGACGCCAGGGAGTCGTCGATTTCGCCAAGAAGGCGCAGGAGTTCTTTTACGTCGCCCATGTCATTCCCCCATGATCTTGCCGGGATTGAGAATGCCCTTGGGATCGAGGGCCTTTTTCAGGCGGCGCGAATACAGGATGGTGCCCCGGGTGGTCTCCTTCTCCAGGTACTTGGCCTTGGCCAGGCCGATGCCGTGCTCGCCCGAGAGCGTGCCGCCAAGGGACAGGGCCACATCGAAGATGTCGTCCACGGCGGCCTCCACCCTCTTCCACTCTTCGGCGTTGCGCTTGTCGGTCAGGATGGTGGGGTGCAGGTTGCCGTCCCCGGCGTGGCCGAAGGTGCCGATGGTCAGTTTGTATTTGGCGGCGATGCCGTCGAGGGCCTTGATCATGGCCGGGATCTGGCTGCGCGGCACGGTGGCGTCTTCGAGCACCGTGGTGGGCGACACCCGGGCCAGGGCCGAAAGGGCCGCCCGGCGGGCCTCCCAGACCTTGTTGCGCTCGGCCGCGTCCTTGGCCACCTGGATGCGCTTGGCGCCGTGGGCGCGGCACAGCTCCTCCACCTTGGCCGCGTCCTCGGCCACCATGGCCGGGTGGCCGTCCACCTCGATGAGGAGAAGGGCCTTGGCGTCGATGGGCAGCCCGACATGGCTGAATTCCTCCACGGCCCGGATGGTGAAGTTGTCCAGAAATTCCAGGGTGGCGGGCACGATCTTGGCGGCGATGATGGCCGAAACGGTCTGGGAGGCGGCCTCCACGTCGTCGAAAATGGCCATCATGGCCTTGGCCGCGGCAGGCGGCGGCACAAGCTTCAAAAAGATTTCGCTTAAGACCCCGAGCGTCCCTTCCGACCCGACCATGAGCCCGGTGAGGTTTAGTCCCGTGACGCACTTGACCGTGCGCCCCCCGGCCTTGATCAGCTCGCCGTCGGTGTCGAAAAAGTGGACACCCATGACGTAGTCCTTGGTCACGCCGTATTTGAGGCCGCGCAGGCCCCCGGCGTTTTCGGCCACGTTGCCGCCCAGCGTGGACACGGCCTGGCTGCCCGGATCGGGGGGGTAAAAAAGCCCCTTGGCCTGGACGGCGGCCGCGAATTTGGCGGTGATGACGCCCGGTTCGACCCGGGCGTAGAGGTCTTCGGTATTGATCTCGAGGATTTTACTGAGCGCGCCGGTGAGCACGACCACCCCGCCGGTCTTGGGGATGGTGCCTCCCGAGAGGTTGGTGCCCGATCCGCGCACGGTCAGCGGCATCCCGGCGTCGTTGCACATCCTGACGACCTTGCCCAGGCCCGCCACGTCCGTGGGACGGACCACGACCCCGGGCACGGCCGGTTCGAGCACGGCGGAATCGTAGGAATAGGCGTAGCGGTCGGCCTCGGCGCCAAGCACGTTGTCCTTGCCCAGGGCCTCCTGGAAATCCTTGATAAGGGCGTGTGTGGTCATGGGGACTCCGTTAGGGGGTTGTTGTGCGCCATGGTCGGCCGGACATGCCAATGGTGTGCACGTCAGACAGCCTTAGGCAACTTGCGTGCCGAGGCGCACGTTTTTAAAAAGACATGGAATGACAGCCTGTTGCATGAAAGGCGGAAACACTGTGTCAGGGGGCGTCCGATTTTTCGGACAGATGCCCGCGCGGGGACGGACACGACTCGGAATCGGGCGGAAGCCGCCCTGGCCGTGAATTTTCCGATTTCCTCAAGGTAGAATCAAAGGGAACGGAGGTAAAGGGAAAGTCTGTCCGATATTTCAGACGCCGCCGGGTCAGTCCGATTTTTCGGACAGGAGGGTGGGGAAAGGAGGCAGGTCGGCCAGCGTGTGGCGTGATGTAAAAAAAGATGCCCGTATTTGTTGTAAAAACTAAGTATCTTAGATTGTTGCGCCAAAGTTTAAGAGCCCCAAGGGCGAGGACGCAACACTAGCGAAACAGGTCGGCGTGTGTCCCTGTGTCCACAAAGACGATCCGGTCTGCGTCCTGGAAATACAGAAGCAGCCAGTCCGGCTCGACATGGCATTCCCGCACGCCCTTGAAGTTGCCCGTCAGGGCGTGGTCCCGGCAGCGCGGAGGAAGCGGCTGGCCCTGGATGATGCAGTCCATGATGTGCTCTAACTTTCCGATGTCCTTTCCTCTTTTGTGCGCTTTCGTGTAGCTCTGGGCGAATTTCGAGGTGAATTGGAAGCGCATGCGGTCTCCTTCAGGGCGGCGAACAGGGCGTCAGGAGAGTCGTGGGAATGGAGGTTGCGGCCGGTCATGGCCTCGTCGATGGCCTGCCGGGTTTCGTCCCGGGGCAGGCGCACCGCGAAGGGCAGGCCGTTGTGCAAAAGGATCTGCCTGTAGAACAGGGTGATGGCGGCGCTTTGGGTCATGCCCAGGCTGTCGAGAATGCCCTCGACGTCCTGCTTCAGATCGGCGTCGACCCGGGCGCGTATCATTTCGGTTTTCATGGCGGGTTGTCCTGTGCATGGGCGGGGAACGACGATGTTATGGACACAATGTGGCTACAAAGTGTCCAGATGTCAAGCCGGGCCCGTGGCCGGGTCCGTGGCCGGATTGGGGGCTTCGGACGGTTCGCCCGCCTCGGATTTCTTGAGCAGGGCGTAGAAGTGGGAGCGCGACAGCCCCGACGCCTCCATGGCCTTTTTGAGGTCGCCGCCGCATTCCGCCAGCAGACGGTGCAGATAGATGCGCTCCATGTCCTCGCGAAAGTCCCGCAGGGTGGGCAGGGGCTTGGAAAAAAATCCGGCCAGGGGGGGCGCGCCCAGGCCCGGTTCCGCCGTCGGTCGTCCGGTCTGGCCGGTTTGCCCGGTCTGGCCGGAGGGATCGCCGGTCTCTGCCGACGCGCCGGACGATCCGGTCGCTCCGGTCGCTCCGGGCGCGCCCGGCCCGGCGGCCTCCTTGGGCAAGGCGGCCTGCTCCCGGGAGCGGACCAGGCTTCTCCGGGTGACCCGGATGCGCACGTCCTGGGGCAGGTGCATGGGATAGAGGGTCTTTTCCCGTCCGGCGGCCACGAAGGCCCGTTCCAGCACGTTTTCCAGCTCCCGGACATTGCCCGGCCAGTCGTATTCCTGGAGGATGGCCAGGAAATCGGCGTCAAAGCCCTTTTGCGGCGACCGGTAGCGGTCGGCGAGGCGGCCCAGGCAAAAAAGGGTCAGGGGGGCAACGTCCTCGGGGCGCTGGCGCAGGGGCGGCAGTTCCAGGGAGATGGTTTTGAGGCGGAAAAACAGGTCGCGACGGAACTCCCCGGTGTCGATCATGGCCGCCAGGTCGCGGTTGGTGGCCGCAACCAGCCGGAAATCGCTGGCCGCCTCCGTCAGCGACCCCACGGGACGGAAACGCCGTTCATGCAGGACGCGCAAGAAGGACTTTTGCAGGGTCAGCGGCATCTCCCCCACCTCGTCCAGAAAGAGCGTGCCGCCGTCGGCGGCGGCCACCAGGCCCGTGCGGTCGGCGTCCGCGCCGGTGAAGGCCCCTTTTTTATGGCCGAAAAGGGTGCTCTCGACGAGGGTTTCGGTCAGTGCGGCGCAGTCCACCACCACGAAGGGGCCGCGTGCCCGGGCGCTGTTGACGTGGATGCAGCGGGCGAAAAGCTCCTTGCCCGTGCCGGTCTCACCGGTGACCAGGGCCGACGCCGACGACGCGGCGGCGGCCGCCGCCGCATCCAGGCAGGGCCGCATGGCCGGGCTTTCGGCCACCACCCCGGAGAGGTCCAGGGCCAGCGGTCCCTGTCCCTGGCGCTTCTGCTCCCGGTAGGCCAGGGCCCGGGACAGGCGCAGCATGATTTCCTTGATCGAGGAGGGCTTGACCAGATAGTCCCAGACCCCGGCCTGGATGGCCAGCTCCGCGCCGTCGGGGTCGCCCATGCCGGTCAGGATGATGACCTCCGGGGCGTCGTCCAGGGCCTTGATCCGGGGCAGGGCGGTCAGGCCGTCGCCGTCGGGCAGGCCCACGTCCAAAAGCACCACCCCGAACCGGGCCGTAGACAGCGTGGCCAACCCCTGGGCCAGGGTGGCGGCTGCGTCGCAGGTCAGGCCCATGCGCGCGGCCAGGGCGGCCATGGTCTGGCGAATCTCGGGATCGTCGTCGATGATCAAAATGTCCGGCACGCGCCCCCCCCTCCTTCGCCCAGGGCCCGGCGGATGGCCGCGTGCAGGGCGGCCCCGTCATAGGGCTTGAGCACGATCTCACGCACGTTCTCCGGCCGGTCGGCCCCGCGCACGTCGCGGAACCGGCCCGAAACCACCACCACAGGCACTCCCGGGGCCTCGCGCAAAAGGGCCTGGGCCAGCTCGAAGCCGCTGGCGCCGGGCATGTCGAAGTCCGTCACCACCACGTCGAACCCCGGGGCGTCTTCGCCGCCGCCGGACCTGGCCAGGGCCTCCAGGGCCTCTTTGGCGCCGGAAGCGGCCGTGACCCGGTAGCCCTGGGTGGTGAGCACCCGGGGCACGGTTTCCAGAAGCGAGGCGTCGTCCTCCACGAAAAGCACCCGCTCGGCGCCGCGCAGGGCCGCCGGATCATCGGCCTCGCGGGCGTCGTCGCCGACCCCGCCGCAGGGCAGGTAGACCGAAAACGACGCCCCCCGCCCGGGGGCCGAGAGCACGGCCACCCGGCCGTTGTGGTTGCGCACGATGCCCTGCACCACGGCCAGCCCAAGGCCCGTGCCGCCGTCGTCCTTGCGGGTGGTGAAAAAGGGGTCGAAAATGTTGTCGATGATCTCCGGGGAAATGCCCGGGCCGTCGTCGGCCACGGTCAGGCGCAGATACCGGCCCTCGGGCAGATCCAGGAGCAGGGCCTCCTCGGCGGGCAGCCGCGTGGCGCACAGGACCACCCGGATCACCCCGCCCCGGCCGCCCGCGCCCAGGTGGCCGCGCAGGGCCTGATAGGCGTTGGTGCACAGGTTCATGACCACCTGGTGGATCTGGTTGGGGTCGGCCCGGCACACGGCCTGGACCACCTGGATGTCCGTTTCCAGGCGGATGTGGCCCGGCAGGCTGGCGGCCAGAAGGCCCGTGGCCTCCATGATCGCCCCGGCGATGTCCGCGTCGCGAAAGTTTTCCCGCGACGGTCGGCTAAAGGTCAGGATCTGGCGCACGATGCCCCCGCCGCGCTTCGATGCCGTCAAGACGCGGCGCAGGTCGGCGGCGGCCTGGGAGTCCGGGGCCAGATCCAAAAGGGCCATCTCCGTGGAGTTGATGATGGTGGTCAGGATGTTGTTGAAGTCGTGGGCCAGCCCGCCCGCCAGGGTGCCCACGGCCTCCATCTTCTGGGACTGGCGCAGCCGGGCCTCCAGGCGCTCCTTGTCCGTCACGTCCTCGGCCGTGCTCAGGGTGCCCACCACCTGGCCCTTGCGGTCGCGCAGCGGCGCCTTGTTGAGCTCGAGCCAGGCCTGCTCCCCGTCGCCCCGGGGAAAGGCCAGACGCATGCGTCGCCTGGGGGTCTCGTGGCGCATGACCTCCCGGTCGGCCTCTTCGGCCATGCCCGCATGGTCCCACCAGCCGGGCAGCACCTCGGGGTTGGTCTTGCCCACCACCACGGCCGGGTCGGACAGGCCGAAAAAGGCGGCAAAGGCCTTGTTGGCCCCCTGGTAGCGCTGGTCGCGGTCCTTCCAGAAGACGAGCTGGGGGATGTTGTCCAAAAGCAGGGTCAAAAAGGACAGCTGGGCGCGGATTTTCTCCTCCACGCTGCGGCGGCGGGAGATGTTGATGACCAAAAAAACCAGGGTGGCCGCCAAAATGGCCATGGCCACCACGATGATCCAGAAGATTTGGGGGTTTATGCGGAAAAAGTAGTACGGCTTGTTCAGTATCTCGCTGCCAAGGGGCAGGTCGCTCTCGGGGATGTGAAAGCGCTTTAAGCCGTTATAGTCGAAAAGATACAGGTCGCCCACCTGGGCCACCACCGGGATGTCCGCGACAGGGGTTCCCTCCAGGATGCGAAGCGCCATGGAGGCGGCCAGCCGACCATGCTCCCGGCCCTGAAGCACCCGGCCGCCCACGGTGCCCGCGCCGACCAGAAAGTCCCAGCAGGTGTAGATGGGCGCGTCTGAATGCTCGCCGATCTCGGCCACCACCTCCTCGGCGGAATAGAAGCGGTCGCCGATGGCCTGGTAAAACGGGATGAAAAAGATCATGGCGTCGGAGGGCACCCGTTCCACCAGCCCCAATATCTCCCCCAACTGGTAGGAGTCCCAGAACTCCCATTCCAGCCGGTCGTGGTAGGGCGGCAACTGGGCCCGCACCTGGTTGGCGATGGCGATGCCGGTGACCGAACGGTCGCCGATGACGATGAGCCGTTTTTTGCCGGGATTTTGCGTCAGGGCCAGATCCAGGGTGCCCCTCAGGTCAAAGCGTTCCTCCACCCCGGTCATGTCCGTGCGTCCGGCCATCATGTCCGGCCGCAGGTCGTTGACCCCGCAGAACACGATGGGTGCGCCCGGGAAGAGTTCGGCCGCATATTGCCGGGCGAATTCGAAGGCGTAGTTGTCCGAGACCATGACCACGGAAAAGGAGGTGTCCCGGAACTTGTATTTGTAGAGGTCGAAGAGTCCCTGGCGCAGGATGGGGCCGGAATACTTCTTGGAGTCCATGTACTCCACCTGCAGGTCCACCAGGGGATCGGTCTGGTTGGCCAGAACCTCCCGGATGCCCTCGAAGATCTCGTCGGACCATTTGTAGCCGGGCTGGTAGGAGTTGAGGTAGAGGACGTTTTTTTTCGCGGCGCGCGGCGCTTGCGGGTCCACGGGGGTGGAGGCCGCAGCCGGGGACGGCGGGGAGGGGGAGGCGATCTCGGACGCGGCCATGCCCCATTCCGCCGTCGTCAGGAAAAAAAGGCACGCGGCCAAAACGGCCATGGGCCACGGGCCTTGAGGCCGTGGTGGAGGTCTTCGACGAAAAAGACCTGGACCGGGCCGAA
>NZ_JAZHDB010000156.1:0-3135 GCF_036584575.1 Desulfolutivibrio sp. | reverse complement strand
TTTATCCAGGGCGAGATCAGCCGTGAGCAGATGCTGGAGTACGAGTGCCACGCCTCCCCGACCGGGGGGACCATGTCCCCCCGGTCCCCCCGTCCCCGGCCGTGCCCCCCGGCGCGTTGCGCCGGGGGGCACGGCCGGAAGAATGGGCGGCCGGGAAAGCATTCCCACCGGCCAGGAGAGGCACGCCGCGAAGCGTGACGAAGTTTTTTGAAGAGGGGTCCAGGGGAGAAACTTTTTTACAAAAAAGTTTCTCCCCTGGGGTTCCTGCCTCCCTATTCGCCCCGCTTGGCGGGCGCGGGCAGGGACTTGCCGGTCATGGATTCGATATCGATGCGCACCACGGCGACGGCGGCCACGATCTCGGGAACAAAGCCCTCCTGGGGGCCGTCGTGGCCGCGCATGAGAACCCGCAGGCCGTGCAGCTTGTCCTCGGGATCTTCGAGGAACACGGCCCGGCCGAATCCGATCACCGAACGGTAGCGGGTGGTGTACTGGCAGGGCAATTCCCCGGTGATGATCGACACATCCGCGTCCACCTCGAAGCAGACCTCGGGGTTTTGGGCCAGCGCCTCCATTTTCTTTCCTTTTTTCGAGGAATGAAAATAGAGGGCGCCGGATTCGTACCCGTAGTTGACCGGCACGACGTAAGCCCGGCCGTCCGAGAGCATGCCCAGGCGGCAGACGCGCTGGGACTGCAATATGGCCTCGATGTCCTTTGTATCCGTGATTTCCCTGTCGGCCTTGCGCATGCATCCGCCTTGCGGTGAAAGAGTGGAGAGGGCTGTCTATTTTCCTATGGCGGCGGCCAGGGAATCCAGGAACCGATAAAGAAGCTCCTTGAGCGGGGCGAACTGGGCCCGACCGTTGTGCATCTCTTTGGGAAGCTGCACGTACGGCCCGGGCACGATCTCCGTGCCGCAGTGCTTGATGAGCTTGACCAGGTTTGCCGGGACCGACTCCAGGTGAAATTGCAGGCCGACCACCCGGTCGCCCAGCACAAAGGCCTGGTTGGCGCACCCCTGGCTTGTGGCGGCATGGATCGCGCCTTCCGGGATGGAAAAGGTGTCGCCGTGCCAGTGAAACCCGGTGAACGTCTCGGGAAATCCGGCAAACAGCGGATGCGCCGCACCCTCGGGGGTCAGGGTCACCGGATGCCAGCCGATCTCCGTGTGCTCGCCCCGGGTCACGCCGCCGCCCAGGATGTGGCTTAAAAGCTGCGCCCCCAGACAGATGCCGAGGACGCCCTTTCCGGCGTCCACGGCGGCCCGGATGGCCGCTTTTTCGGGCGCAAGCCAGGGATAGGCCTCGTCCTCGTGAATGTTCATGGGACCGCCCATGACCACCAGGAGATCGAAGGCCTCCGGCGCCGGAGGCGTTTCGTCTGCGTCCAGGCGGGTCGTGGCCAGCTCATGGCCCTGGGCCTCGGCCCACAGCCGGATGCCGCCGCAATCCTCGAACTCGACATGCTGCAACACATGAATACGCATGGGGATCATCCTTTTTTTGCGGACGGGGCCGAGGGGCGCCTCCCCAGTGCGAAGGCGCGGCCGACTGCCGTTTTTCAACCGTCTGCTTTTCGGTCCCGGGACGGGAGCTTGTCAAGTCCTGAGGCCCCGCAGTCCGCCTTCCCAGGTCATCGGTGACAGCACCGGCCATTGCGGCTATCATGACCGCAGGATCGATCCTCCCCAATCGAAAGCACAACTCCCTCCCGGGACCGCCCGACCATCATGGAGCGCGCCATGCACACGCCGTCGCAGCACCCTGAAACCCTGGCCCTGCACGCCGGACACACCCCGGACACGGACACCCTGTCCCGGGCCGTGCCCATCTACCAGACCACCAGCTATCTTTTCCGGGACACGGCCCACGCCGCCGACCTGTTCGCCTTGAAGACCCCAGGCTACATCTACACCCGGATCATGAACCCCACCACGGACGTGCTGGAAAAGCGCTTGGCGGCGCTGCACGGGGGCTCGGCGGCGCTGTGCACGGCCTCGGGCATGTCGGCCATCTTCTACGTGGCCGCAGGGCTGGCCAAGGCCGGGCAGAACTTCGTTTCCGGTTCGAACCTCTACGGCGGCACGCACACCCTGTTCGCCCACACCCTGGCCCGCTTCGGCATCGAGGTCCGCATCGTGGACTCCTCGGACCCGGCCAATTTCGAGCGGGCCGCCGACGAAAACACCCGGTTCCTCTATTCCGAATCCATCGGCAACCCCCGCTGCAACGTGGACGACATGGAGGGTGTCGCGGCCGTGGCCAAGAGGCTCCAGGTTCCGTTTGTCCTGGACAACACCGTGGCCCCGCCGCCGGTGTTCAACCCCTTCGACGTGGGCTGCGACATCGCGGTCTATTCCCTGACCAAGATGATCGGCGGCCACGGCGCCTGCATCGGCGGGGCGGTGGTTGAGGCGGGCGGCTTCGACTGGAAGGCGGCCGGGAAATACCCGGAGATCACCGAGCCCGACCCCACCTACCACGGGGCCAACTTCTGGGAGGCCCTGTGCTCCCTGGAGGGCACGCCCTGTACGGCCTTTTGCACCAAGCTGCGCACGGGGCTCCTTCGCGACATCGGGGCCGCGCCCGCGCCCATCAACAGCTTCCTCATCCTGCAAGGCCTGGAGACCCTGCCCTTGCGCGCCCGGGCCCACTGCACCAACGCCGCCGCCGTGGCCGGGCGCCTGGCCGGGCATCCGGCCGTGTCCTGGGTCAACTACGCCGGGCTCCCCGGCCACAAGGACCATGTCCGGGCCAAAAAGTACTTCCCTCTGGGGCCGGGGGCGGTGTTCGGATTCGGGATCAAGGGCGGGCTGGCCGCCGGGCGGAAGTTCATCGAGGCCGTGAAGCTGTGCTCGCACCTGGCCAACATCCTGGACGCCAAGACCCTGGTCATCCACCCGGCCAGCACCACCCACTCCCAACTCACCCCGTCCGAGCAACTCGAGGCGGGCGTGCCGCCGGACCTGGTGCGCATCTCCGTGGGCATCGAACACGTCGACGACATCATCGCCGACCTGGATCAGGCCCTGGCCGCGTCGCAACGCTAGGGGCAGCGGAGAGCCTGCGGCGGCCAGGGGGCACTCGCTTTGCCCCCGAGCACCTCAGTGATATAGGCCAACGGGTAGATGATCG
>NZ_JAZHDB010000155.1:0-3142 GCF_036584575.1 Desulfolutivibrio sp. | reverse complement strand
CCCTATCTCCTCGGACCGCTCGCTCACCGAAAGGGAGAACAGATTGGCCAGCACGGACAAACTACAGCTCAGCCAGGGCGGCGGCTTTGGAGGACGAGGCTGGGTATAAGGTTTTGAGGCAGCTTATCGTCGAGAAGGTTATGGAGCCGGTCTGGAACTCTTTTGTGGCTTCTTGCGTCCTGTCGGGGAAGGTTACCATAAGGGACTACTTCTCTCAGCCTGAGGTCCAAAAGGTTTCCCCCCTGGCCGCCGGAGGCGCCCTCTCCTGCTCAATCCGCCGGGGCCAGCCGGGCCAGCAGGTTGCCCAGGGCCGCCGCAGCGGTTTTGGCCTTGATTTCTTCCCGCGATCCCGTGAACTGGAAACACTGGGCGTCCGTCTCCCCGGGGGTGGCGAAGGCCATCCACACCGTGCCCACGGGCTTGTCCGGCGTGCCGCCATCCGGCCCGGCGAGGCCCGAGACGGCTACGGCGCAGGCCGCGCCGGTGGCCTTGCGGGCACCCTCGGCCATGGCCAGGACGGTCTCACGGCTCACGGCCCCGGCCGAGGCCAGGATGGCCCCGGGAACCCCGAGGAGCCCGGTTTTTATGCTGTTGGCGTAGGCCACCACCCCGCCCAGGTACCAGTCCGAGGCGCCGAGCTGGTTGGTCAGGATGTGGCCGACAAGGCCGCCGGTACAGGACTCGGCCGTGGCCAGGCTGAGCTGGCCTTCGGTCAGAAGCGCGGCCAGGCGGGGGACGATGGCCTGGGCGGCGTCCAGGGTTTTCGTGGCGATGTCGGTCATGAAAGGTCTCCTTCGACTTCGGACTATCCCAAAGCGGGTCGGCTGTCATGGCCCGGGCCGCCTGCCTGCCCCCCAGGCGGCTTCTTGACGCCGCGCGGGCCGCCCGCGTAAGACCCGGGCAGCGCCAGCGGCCGGTTTCGGGTCGCGGACACCATGCCAAGGAGCCGTTTTATGCTCGATCTCAAATATGTGCGCGTCCATTTCGAGGCCGTGCGCCAGGCCCTGTCCCGGCGCGGCCCCATCCCCGGCCTGGACGCCTTTCTGGAAAAAGACGCCGTGCGCCGCGAGCTGCTGTCCCGGGTGGAGGCCGTAAAGGCCGAGCGCAACCGGGTGTCGGCCGAGGTGGCCCGGGCCAAGCGCGAGGGCCGCGACGCATCGGGCATCCTGTCCGGGCTTTCGCGGGCCGCAGACGAGACCAAGGCCCTGGACGCCGAGCTGGCCGCCGTGGACGCCGAGGTGCGCGAGATCCTTCTGACCGTGCCCAACATCCCGCACCCCTCCACGCCTGACGGCAAAGACGAGAACGACAATCCCGTGCAGCGATCCTGGGGCGAGCCCCGGACCTTCGATTTTCCCGTGCGCGACCACCTGGACGTGGGCGCGGGCCTTGCGGGCCTGGACTTCGAACGGGCCGTGCGCATGTCCGGGGCCCGGTTTTGCGTGCTGCGCGGCGATCTGGCCCGGCTTGAACGGGCCCTGGTGGCCTTCATGATCGATCTGCACACGGCCGGGCACGGCTACCTGGAGATCGCCCCGCCGTACCTGGTGAACGGGGCCAGCCTTATGGGCACCGGGCAGCTTCCCAAGTTCGCCGAGGACTTGTTCAAGATCGAGGGCCAGGACCGCTACCTCATCCCCACGGCCGAGGTGCCCCTGACCAACCTGCACCGCGAAGAGACCCTGGCCGCCGAGAACCTGCCCCTGGCCTATACCGCCTACACCCCCTGTTTCAGGTCCGAGGCCGGTTCCTACGGCAAGGACACCCGGGGCCTGATCCGCCTGCACCAGTTCGACAAGGTGGAATTGGTGCGCATCTGCCGTCCCGAGGATTCCTATGTCGAGCTTGAGAAGCTCACGGGCCATGCCGAGGCCGTGCTGCAAAAGCTGGAACTGCCCTACCGGGTGGTCAGCCTGTGCGCCGGGGATCTGGGATTCGGCGCGGCCAAGACCTACGATCTGGAGGTCTGGCTGCCCGCCCAGGGAAAATACCGCGAGATTTCCTCCTGCTCCAACCTGGAGGACTTCCAGGCCCGCCGGGCGGACATCCGGATGAAGGACAAAGGGGCCAAAAAATCCGTCCTGGCCCATACCTTAAACGGCTCGGGGCTGGCCGTGGGCCGGACAATGGCCGCCATCCTGGAAAATGGCCAGAACGCCGACGGCTCCGTGACCCTGCCGACGGCCCTTGTGCCGTACATGGGCGGCCGCGACCGGCTTTCGCCCGTGGCCTGAGGCGACCTCGGCCGCCTGCCTGGGCGACCCTGCCCTGGCCCGGCGGGAGGGGCCGCCGCGCCAGTCCACGCCAGTCCGCAACAATCCGCAACAGTCTGGAACAGGCCGGGAAAAGGCGTATGCCGAGGCGACCATGAGCGATACGCACGAAAGGCCGGGCCGCCTGGTTCCTGACCCGCCCGGCCGGGCGGACGGGGAAGGGCTTTTTGCCGCGTCCGGCCAATGGGCCGGGGGCGCCCTGGCCGTGCATACCCTGACCGCCTCGGCCACGGCCGCTGAAACGGCCAGGCGGCTGGGGGCGGATTTTTTCGCGCCCGGGCGCTTTGCGGCCAAGGTGGGGGCGAAGGGCTTTGCGGGTTTTGCGGACCATGTGGCCCGGGTGTGGGACCAGTACCGGGGGCATGTGTTTTTTGCGGCCTGCGGCGCGGTGGTGCGGGTCATCGCGCCGCTTGTGCGCGACAAGGCCGTGGACCCGGCCGTGGTCGCGGCCGATCCGGCCGGGCGGTTCGTGGTCAGCCTGTTGTCCGGGCATCTGGGCGGGGCCAATGATCTGGCCCGGCTGACGGCCTCGGCGACCGGCGGGCAGGCGGTGATCACCACGGCCACGGACGCCGTGGGCGCGCCAGCGGCCGAGGTCATGGCGGCGCGTCTGGGCCTTGTCCTGGAAAACCGGGCGGCCCTGGCGGCGGTGAACGCGGTTTTGGCCGAGGGCGGGACCGTGGCGGTGTTTGATCCGGGCCACCGCTTCGAGGTGTCGGACCCGGGCCAGGCCCGGTTTTTTGAGTGGGTGTCGGACCCGTCGAGAAGTGGTCATCGGCCAGGTCAAGGCGGCCGAGCGCAAGATTTCGCTGGCCAACATTTTCACCAGACATAACGGTATCGCCAACATTTAAACCGCGAGGCGCTAA